>JAUXGY010000024.1 GCA_030621805.1 Kiritimatiellales bacterium
TTTAGAAACGAATTATTTAGGTCATGTTAAGCTTTTGAAGTATCTTTTTTATCACGATCTTATTGCGGCAATTGTTCAGGTGGCTGAACAGGCTGATGGCAAACGCGTGATTGAAGAGACCATTCAGGCCTTAGCATCCACCGACCGTATCATCCAGCTTTCAGCCTTAAGTCAACGCTAACACCCATCAGCTCCCTTGTTTTTCTGTGTAATCTACGAAAATTGTGGAAACTCTTTTGATGGATCCGAAGAAACTCCCTATCTATGAACTGCGCACGGAGCTGACGGAGGCGCTGGCGAACGAAAGCCGCATCATTATCGAAGCCCCGACCGGTTCAGGAAAATCGACGCAGGTGCCGCAGATGGTGCTCGACTGCGGGGTGGCCGGGCCAGGCGAGGTGGTGGTGCTTCAGCCGCGCAGGCTGGCGGCGCGGCTACTGGCGCGGCGTGTGGCGTTCGAACGCGGCGAACCGCTCGGCGGCGAAGTCGGCTATCAGGTGCGCATGGAATCCCACGTTTCCGATAAGACGCAGATCCGCTATGTGACCGAGGGCATCCTGCTCCGCCAGTTTCTTTCCGATCCCGAGCTGCGCGGGATATCGACCATTATCTTCGACGAATTTCATGAACGACACATCTACGGCGACATCACGCTCGCCCGCGCACTGCGGCTCCAGAAAACGCGGTCCGATCTGAAGATTATCGTCATGTCGGCGACGCTCGATGCCGGGCCGTTGCTCGAATACCTCGCCCCGTGCCGCGAGCTCAAGAGCGAAGGCCGCATGTTCCCGGTCGAGATTTCCTATTCGCCCAAGCGCATCGACTTTCGCCGCCACCCGGTTTGGGAGGCCGCCGCCGATGCGTTTGAAAAGGCGGTCGAATCCGGGGCGGAGGGCGATGTCCTCGTCTTTATGCCGGGCGGCTACGAAATCTCCCGCACGGTCGAGGCGATCCGATCCAGAAAATGCGCGCGGGCCTTTGCGGTGATGCCGTTGCACGGTGAGCTGTCGGCTCGCGACCAGGACGCGGCGGTGGGGGAGTGCAACCAAAGGAAAGTGGTCGTCGCAACCAACGTCGCCGAAACCTCAATCACCATCGATGGCATCTGCATCGTGATCGATAGCGGCCTCGCACGCATCGCGCGTTACGATCCCAACAGAGGCATCGATACCCTGCTGGTCGAACGCGTCAGCCGTGCGTCGGCCGACCAGCGGACCGGCCGTGCGGGGCGTACTGCGCCGGGAACATGCCATCGCCTCTGGACAGAGCAGGAACATGCAGCGCGTCCGATGCAGGAGCTACCGGAAATCCTGCGCCACGATTTGGCGGAGGTGGTGCTGACGCTCAAGGCGGGCGGTATCGACGATATTGAAAATTTTCAATGGTTGGAACCCCCCAACCCCAAGTCGTTGGAGCAAACCTTGGCGTTGTTGACGGATTTGGGAGCCCTTGGTTTTGACGGGAAACTTACGGGCATTGGAAAAAAGATGGTCTCCTTCCCGATGCACCCGCGCTATGCGCGGATGTTGCTGGCGGGGGAGCAGTATGGCTGCGTCCGGCAGGCGAGCCTCATTGCGGCGCTTACGCAGGGGCGCTCGATCCTACAGCGCAATACAGGCAAGCAGACGAGTGGTAACCGCGACGATTTGTTGGGAGAGGAGGATATTTCCGACTTCAAGCGGCTGATGCGCGCTTGGGTTTTTGCCGATAAAAACCATTATGGTGCCGATGCCTGCCGCAAGCTGGGTGTCCACGGCGGTGCGGCGCGGCAGGTTAAGCCGCTCTATGAACGCTTTCTGCGCATAGCCGAAAAAGAGGGGCTGAAAATTAATACCCGAGCGCCGGAGGATGAAAACCTGCAAAAGTGCATTCTGTTGGCCTTTTCCGATCACGTGGCCAAGCGCCGCGATGGGGGTACGTTGCACTGCGAGGTGGTGCATGGACGAACTGGCGATCTTGATCGCGATAGCGTCGTGCGCCATAGCACACTCGTCGTGGCCGCCGAGATCCGCGAGATCGAGGGGAGCCGCAATCTGAATGTGCGGCTCAACCTTTGCACCGCCATCTCCGAAGTCTGGCTTGATGAACTTTTCCCCGAAGATATGGAGGAACAAATCGAAGCCGTTTTCGATCCGGTTCTCAAGCGCGTGGTTTCCAAGCATTGGAAATCATTTCGTGGTCTGGAACTTCACGCGCGGATGGTGCAGGAAGTTGATGCGCAACAGGCGGCGGAAATTATGGCCGAAGAGGTGTTAGCTGGGCGGCTCGACCTCTACAAGTGGGACGAGCAGGTTGAAAAATGGATCGCGCGCGTCAACGGCCTTGCGGCGGGCTGCCCGGACTATGGCATTCCGGAAATCGATGAGGAGGCGCGGCGGGCCATGGTGCAGGAAATCTGCCTCGGTGCGGTCTGCAAACGCGATCTGAAGGGCCGAGCCGTCTGGAAGGTGGTCAAGTCCTGGCTTTCGTCCGTGCAGCTGGAAATGGTCGACAAGCAGATGCCGGAAAGGATCAAGCTGCCGAGCGGATATAACGCCAAGGTGTGCTACGAAGCCGGTCAGCCCCCGGTGCTTTCGGCCACCATTCAAAAGCTTTATGGATTAGAGGACGTTCCAACGGTTGGCTTTGGTTTGATCCCGGTGGTGGTCGAGGCGCTTGCGCCGAACCAGCGCCCGCAACAAAAGACGCAGGATATGCAGTCGTTCTGGAAAAACGCCTATCCCATGCTGAAAAAGGAACTGAAGGGCCGCTACCCGAAACACGAATGGCGATAGGTTTGAGTCCTTCTTTTCGGATGGGAGGCGTCTTCTTTATAATTGAGTTTTTAAGGAGGAATTGAATGAACCCGATCCATAAACTATCCCGCCGCCACCTTCTGGCCACCAGTGCCGCGACCGCCGCCACCTTCAATCTGTTTCCCGCGCATGTGCTTGGGAAGGACGAGAACGGTCTCGCGCCAAGCGATAAGTTGAATATTGCGTTTATTGGAGCGGGGGGTAGGGCCCGTTCAAATATTAACGGCTGTTCGCATCATAATATCTATGCGCTTTGCGATGTGGATTCTGTTCGCGCGGCGGACTCGTTCGATAAATATCCGTCGGCCAAGCGCTTCGACGACTGGCGCACAATGCTCGACCGGGAAGCAAAGAACCTCGATGCGGTGGTCATTTCGACGCCCGACCACAGTCACGCCGTCGCCACGATGGCTGCGATGCAGCTTGGTCTTCCGGTGTACTGCGAAAAGCCGCTCACTCGTACCATTTCTGAGGCGCGCATGGTTGCGGAATATGCGCGCACAAATGGAATTGTGACTCAAATGGGAAATCAAGGGCATGCCGCCGAAGGTGCGCGCTTGACCAACGAGTGGATCCAGTCGGGATTGCTGGGTAAGATCCGCGAGGTACATTGCTGGACCAACCGACCGATCTGGCCGCAGGGGATGGTTCGCCCGGAAGCGGAGTCGGTGCCGTCGACCATGAACTGGGACGTTTGGCTCGGCCCGGCACCGAAGTCCCCGTACAGTAGCAAGGTTGCCCCGTTTAAGTGGCGCGGATTTTGGGACTACGGTGCGGGCGCGCTCGGCGACATGGCCGCGCACAGTATCGACCACCCCATCTGGGCGCTCGGCCGCGGTGCGCCGTTGAGAGTGGAAATTGAATTTGATCGGAAAAACCCGGTCAGTGCGAAGGATACCTTCCCCGTTTCAACCGGGGTGACCTATCAGTTTGCTGCCCGTGGCAAGCAGCCGCCCGTGACGCTAAAATGGTTTGATGGGAAAAATCGCCCGCCGCGACCGGAAGGCCTCGACGAGGGTCGGAAGATGCCGACCAGCGGAGTGATCTATTTTGGAAGCAAGCGCAACATGATGCATGGGAGCCATGGCGGGCCGCCGCGCATCTTCCCCGAGGCGGAAATGCAGGAGGTGAACGAAGGGGGATTGCGCTCGCCCAAAACCATCCCGCGTTCGCCGGGGCATTACAAAGAATGGATTCAGGCGATCAAGGCCAACGATGTCAATGGATCAAAATCCAATTTTGATTATGCGGGCCCGCTGACCGAAACCATGCTACTCGGCTGCGTTGCAGCACGCGTCGGCCCCGGTACCAGACTAACGTGGGACAGCAAGCGAATGAAAACCAATAATACTTTGGCGAATCGCTATATTCACCATGAATATCGCAAGGGTTGGGCGCTGTAGCAAAAGGCCTTGTTTAGGGTTTTCAACGTTTAGCGGATCGTTGTAGAGTTCCGCCTGTTATGGAAAACATAAATCAACGGAAACTGGATCACATTAATATTGTCTCGGAAGGCGGTGCGATCGACCGGCGACAATATTATTTCGACCGGATTCATCTAACCCATCGCGCTCTGCCTGGATTGAATCTGTCCCAGATTGATCCCTCCACTAAGTTTATGGGAAAGGATCTTTCATTTCCTTTGGTGATTTCCTCGATGACTGGCGGGATCGATTCTGAATTGATTCAGATCAATCGCAATCTAGCCAAGGCGGCCGAGGCGGAGGGCGTTGCGTTGGCCGTCGGTTCGCAACGAGTTTTGTTTTCGGATGCCATGGCACGGGATAGCTTCGACCTTCGGGGCTATGCACCGACGGCCCTGCTGTTTGGAAATCTAGGGGCGGTTCAACTTAACTATGAGATGGGTTTTGCCGACTGCGAGGCCGCGATAAAGATTCTTGATGCGGATGCGCTCTATCTGCATTTAAATCCCTTGCAGGAAGCCGTGCAACCGGAAGGAGATACGGATTTCTCCGGCCTGCGCAGCAAAATTGCAGTGATTGTACAGACGTTGAAGAAGCCGGTGATCATTAAGGAGGTTGGTGCCGGTATTTCCCCGGAGGATGTGGAGCATCTTTTGGCGGCGGGCGTTAAATATATCGATATTTCCGGCTGTGGAGGTACCTCATGGAGCATGGTTGAAAGCCGCCGGAGCGATGATCCGGAACTGGGCGAACTATTTGCTGACTGGGGGATTCCCACGCCGCTGGCCCTTCGGATGATGAAGCCGTACCAGCATGAGGTGACGATGATTTCCTCTGGAGGTGTTCGTAGCGGGATCGATATGGCGAAAAGCATGATTCTCGGAGCCTCGCTTTGTGGTATGGCGCGACCCTTTCTAAACCCGGCGCGCGAGTCCGTCGATGCCGTGCGCACGGTGATCCGCCGTGTGAAGCGCGAATTCACCACCGCTATGTTCCTCTTAGGTACGGAACGCATAGACGACATAAAAGGGAATGAAGGATTGATCCTCAATGAAGATTGGAATTGACCGACTGAGTTTTTATACCTCGAACTATTTTGTGGATCTCAAGACCCTCGCCGAAGCGCGTTCGGTCGATTCCGAGAAATACTATTCAGGGATTGGCCAGGAAAAAATGGGGATTCCGCCGCCGGACGAGGATGTGGTGACGCTGGCCGCCAGCGCGGCCTACCCCCTGATGCGCGATGGCGAACTTGACGATGTGGAGTTGTTGCTCTTTGCCACGGAGAGCGGGATTGACCAGTCGAAAGCGGCCGGGATTTATGTGCATGGTTTATTAGAAATGGGATCGCGCTGTCGGACGGTCGAACTCAAGCAGGCATGCTATAGCGGAACCGCCGGTCTGCAGCTTGCGATTGGTTTTGTGGCGCGTAACCCGGGGAAGAAGGCCTTAGTGATTGCGTCTGATATTGCGCGCTACGAGCTGGGGAGCCCTGGGGAGTCCACGCAGGGTTGCGGGGCGGTAGCCATGCTGGTTTCCGCAAATCCGCGGCTACTAGCCATTGAACAGGAATGTGGCTACTACACCGATGATGTCATGGATTTTTGGCGCCCAAACTACCGCTCTGAGGCATTGGTTGATGGGAAATATTCCACCATGGTTTACATCCATGCACTGTTGGAATCATGGAATCAATATGCTGATCTTTCTGGCCGAACACTGGCCGACTTTGACCGCTTTTGCTATCATATTCCCTTCACCAAGATGGCCGAAAAGGCGCACCAAAAACTCGCCCGCAAGTGCAAGGAACCGGTGGATAAAGAACACCTACACGCGCTACTCGACGAATCGCTTCGCTACAGTCGGGTTACCGGAAATTGCTACGCGGGTTCCATGTATGTTGGTCTGGCCTCATTGATTGAAACAGCGGAAGAAAATCTGGAGGGCAAACGCATCGGGCTATACAGCTACGGTTCCGGTTGTGTCGGCGAGTTTTTCAGCGGCGTTGTTCAGCCCGGATATCGCGATTTTCTCTATACGGATCAGCACCGGAATTTACTGGAGAACCGTACTGAACTGACGTATCAACAGTACGAAGACATCTTTAACTATGGTGTGCCGACCGATGGTGGGGAGTATGTGTTCCCGCAATACAAAACCGGGACATTCCGATTTTCAGGCATCAGTCAGCATAAGCGCGAGTATGAATCGTTGGTGGATTAATCAATGAAGGCCGTAGCTCCAGGAAAACTAATTTTGAGTGGTGAGCATTCCGTGGTCTACGGGAAGCCTGCAATCGCCATGGCGATCGACCGAAGTGCAGTATTCGAACTCACTCCGCAAGCAGGGGATAAAATCTCGTTCGACCTTCCCGGCGGCGAAGGTAGTGGGTCGCATACCCTCTTGGCCTTGCGTGATCTTAAACGGCGTGTTGATAAAAAATATCGTGAATTCCTCCAGGGCGATCTCGGCATCGGCTATGTGCTCGGTGCGCCCGTCGATCTTTTCCGCTTTGCCTTCATTCATACGCTTGATGGACTTCATCGCCATATCGATACCGGCCTGTGCCTCAAGTTGCGCTCCAATATTCCGATGGGTTGCGGCATGGGATCCTCCGCAGCGACGGTACTCAGCGAGATCCGCGCGATCGGACACTACCTGCGCGTCGATTTTAAACCCGATTGGTATTATGAATATAGTCTCGAAGCAGAAAAACTCCAGCATGGAAGACCCAGCGGCGTCGATTCCTATATTTCGCTGCACGGCGGGTGCGCAAGTTTCCGGGAGGGTGCCGCCAAGCCGATGTCGCTGCCACGTATGAAAATGTACATGGTTCAGACGGGTATCCCTGAAGCCACTACCGGCGAAAGCGTGATGGAAGTGGAACGGCGTTTTCGCAACAGCGAGATCTGGAGCGAGTTCGAGGCGGTCACCGAAGTCTTCGAAGAGGCCATTCGTGCCAATGACGAACAAAAAGTACGCTGGCTCGTTCGTGAAAATAACCGCCTACTTTCCTCCATCGGCGTGGTGCCCAAGCAGGTGCAGCAATTTATTTCTGAGATCGAGATCTTCGGGGGTTCCGCCAAGATTTGTGGTGCGGGCTCCGTGGTGGGCAATAACGCAGGCGTGGTGTTGGTGTTTGCCGATGCACCGCCCGCCGAACTTTGCGAAAAATATGGATACACCGTGTCGCCCGTTCGTGGCGACCCTCTTGGCACTCGCATGGTCTAACTCATGGCTGTTGCCTCCGTTATCTCCACCTCCGCACCGGGCAGCCTGATGCTGCTGGGTGAACATGCCGTACTCCATGGGAAGCGCGCGCTCGTCTGCGCAATCAACCGGAGAATCAGCGTCCAGCTGATTCCGGTTGCGGACGATTCGGTGGAAATTGCGTCCGAACTCGGGGAATACCAAAGCCTGCTTTTCGATCTCGCGGAACATCCGTCTTTCAAATTCGTGCTACAGGCTATTAAGCAGCATCGTGATCGAATCCCATCTGGTTTTAAGCTAAAGATCGATTCTGAGTTTTCGGCCGATATCGGTTTCGGTTCTTCTGCGGCGGTGACGGTTGCAACGCATGCCGCATTGATGAAATGGGTAGACGGAACCGAGCCGAGCAAGGAGGAACTTTTTGCCTGTGCCCTCGAAACCGTGCACGCCGTGCAGGGCAGGGGGTCGGGTGCGGATCTGGCCGCGAGCATCTTTGGAAGCATCGTAGGCTATAGCACCATGCCGGAGTTTCAGGTGGTGGAGGTGGTCCTCCCGCTGACGGCGGTTTATTGCGGATACAAAACTCCGACGGCCGAGGTCATCCAAACGGTGGAGGGTTTACGCAGGGCGGATCCCACTAGATACGACCGGATTTTTTCGGAGATCGACATAGGCGTACAGGACGCCCTCGTCGCATTGGGTGAGGGGGACCGGATACGGCTGGGTCTTGTTCTCGACCGCAACCAGCAATTGATGGACGAAATGGGCGTCAATACTCCGGAACTTCAGGACATCGTGGCGGCGTTGCGGAACGATCCCGCAATCCGCGGCGCAAAGATTTCCGGCTCGGGTCTCGGTGACTGCGCCGTCGGAATCGGCCATTCAAGGTTGAATGGGTTGGATTATCCGGTCTATCATCTGAAAATAACCTCAGACGGATGCAGATATCATGAGTGATCCTAGTTTTAAAGAACGGCTCTACACCATTATTTTTGAAGCGGATACCCCCGCCGGAAAGTTATTCGATGTGCTGTTGTTTGTGGCCATCATGGTTAGCGTCGGGCTGACCATGCTCAGCAGCGTGCATTCTATATACGCATCCCATAGCACCTTGCTGCTCACATTGAATGCCTTGTTCACCGTGTTGTTCACGATTGAGTATGGCTTGCGGTTGTATTGTGCCCCCAAATCGATCCGCTATGCCCGTAGCTTTTTTGGAGTAGTCGATCTGCTGGCCATTCTTCCGTTCTATCTGGGTTTGTTTATTTCTGGAACCCGCTTCCTCGATGTTATCAAAGTGCTGCGGATGCTCCGTATCTTTCGGGTTCTCAAAATGGCGCAGTATGTTGGTGAAGCCGATCTATTGATGAACGCGTTGACGGCTAGTCGCCGCAAGATCGGAATCTTTGTGGTGGCCGTCCTGTCCATCGTGGTTATTCTTGGTTCGCTCATGTACATTATCGAGGGTGAAGCCAACGGTTTTACGAGCATTCCAAAATCGGTCTACTGGGCCATCGTCACGCTCACGACCGTTGGCTATGGCGATATTTCTCCACATACACCCGTGGGCCAAGCTTTGGCCGCCTTTATCATGATTATGGGGTATAGCATCATCGCTGTACCCACGGGGATCATCACGGCCGACCTCATCATCGGTGCCGAGCGCCGGGAAAAGACCCGTACGTGCAATGCCTGCGGGCATGCCGAACACGATGCCGATGCCATCTTCTGCAAGCAATGCGGCGCAAAGATGGCGTAGCCTTAAGGGGTTCCATACTGTAAATTATTGTATAGACACTCTAATCAATTTCATCATTTCCTCTAAAATCCTACTTCTTCCGCATGGCATCGATCTGGATTTCGAGTTCCGGTGTCAGCCACATTTCCTGCGTGAGGGTAAACTTGTCCGACTTAACGAAGGCCTTTTCCACGGCGAGGCGATCTTTGGTGAGGTAGGTCTTGAGGAGCAGGACATGGTTGGCGCCGACCCCGGAAATGAAGAGGCTAGGTTCTTCGATGCCTAGCGTCTTTAACTCGGTGGCGAGCTCGGCTTTGTAGGCCTCCGCATCGTCCGTACCGCCTTTAAATATAAATATTTTGGGCCGGCTCGACGGCATGTCGAGATACTTGTCGCTGTTAGGAGGGGGCGTCCCGGTCATATCGGCATAGATTTCGAAGGTGGCAATGGAGTCTTCCTCCTTCAGTTTTTTATCGAGGATCTGGGTCGTGCGATCATGCGAATCTTCGAGGGATTCGACGATGCGATCATAGAGGCTGTGTTCGCGGCTGGAGGCGGCTACGTTGAGTAACAGGGCCACCACTTCGTCCGACTTGTGGTTGATTTGTGCAAGCCCATGGTAGACGGCGTTGAAGCGGACGTCGGCGGATTCGTCCTGCGCAAGCTTCATGAGCAGTTCCACGGCTTCCGGGTTGGGCTTGTCCAACCCCGCCACCAGGTTTTGCCCCATGATCCGCGCCGCGACGCTACGCACCGGGGTGGCCTTGTCTTCCGCGCAGACCTTGAAGCCGGGCATGAAGCTTTCATCGACCCCGCCTTTTACTTTCCCTTGGGTGATCATGGCCAGCGAATGCAGCTTCATGCCGGAGTGACCGATCACCAGCATTTCCTGGATCGAGATGGTTTTCGGGGCGGTCGGTGCATTGGTCGACGCGACGGGCAATTCCGCCATCGCAACGGATGCAGTGGTCAAAGCTAAGCAAAGGGTTCTCTTTATCATTAAAGGGGTCTCCTAAATCTTAAAGCGAATGAAGATAGGTAATGAATGACTCAAAAACAAGAAACATTGATTGCAACTCGCTTTTTATTGTCGCAATCTCAAACCTAATTCTACCCGTCGTGAGTTGGCGGGGTGGGGAATGGGACCTATCAAACAGGAGAAAAACATGAAGTGGATTAGAGGAATATGTCTTGCAGCCGTCGTTAGCCTATTTGTCGGAAGCACGGCGGTGGCCGGGATGGAAATTGAAAAACCGGTGGTGCTCGACGATGCGCTACTCACGGTTACGGTGTCGGATCTGCACGGATTGATTGATGGCGTGGGTTCCGTGGCCTCCCAGATTTCGCCGATGATGAGCGGCATGATGCT
Organism: Kiritimatiellales bacterium; assembly: GCA_030621805.1. Taxonomy (GTDB): domain Bacteria; phylum Verrucomicrobiota; class Kiritimatiellia; order Kiritimatiellales; family Pontiellaceae; genus Pontiella. Next base: position 10,537 of record JAUXGY010000024.1, read on the forward strand.
TAAAAGCATGATCGGCACGCAGATCGGAGATCCGGGACTGACCGGGATTGTGCCGGGCACAGGCTTGGCCGTGGTGGCGCTGGATGCGACCAATGTGTTTGCCATCATTGAGATGAACGAAGCGCAGATGCCTGCCTGTACGAATGTCCTTGCCGCGAAAGGAATACCGTTTAAATATAGCGAGGGGGTATTGGTTGTGGGCCAGACCATCGATCATGTCGCCAAGGGCGAGGCCTATGCCGATGCCGTGAAAAACACGCTGTTGGCTAAGCGTAGCCCGACGTTACGCATCGCGCTGAAACCTTCCGAAAGCATCGCTAAAAACGATGAGAAAATCCAGGGTTTGTTGCAGATGATGCCCATGATGATGGGTATGGGCATCCAGCAGAATCCGGGCACCACGCCGGAAGCGATCGAGGGTATAACCAAGCTTTTGGAGGGCGAGGTGCGCGTCCTCCTGTCGTTGGCCAAGCAAATCGAATCCGCCGAGATTACCCTGACGCCTGCCAATGGATCTATCCGGATCAACGAGGTTTATTCTCCCGTTCCGGGGAGCAATCTGGCCGACTTCTGCAACTCGCCCAAAATCAACAAATGGAACCCGAAGCTGCATTCGGGCTTGCTGGACGAAGGCGCCATCCAACTCGACTTTTGCCTCGCCAGCCCAGAGGCTTTGTCGACCCTCTACATAGCCGAGGCCGACCAGTTGCTTAAGGAGATGGAACTGGATGCCGAGAAGACAAAAACGCTTATAGAGTCCATGAAAAAGTGGATGGAGGTCTATGGAGGAACAGGCTGTGAAAGCATTCTTTCCGATAATGCGAGCGGCCTTGATGCGAGTATTCTACTGGAGGTCAAAGATGAGGCCGCGGCGCTAGAGTTGCTTAAAACCATACAGACGGATATGGCGGTGCTCACCGAACTCTACAAAAGCTTTGGCATGCAGATGGTGTTCGATTTCAGGGAAAATGTTCGTGAACACGCCGGTGTGAAGATCCACCAGCTCAAGATGAACATGTCTATGGAGCAGATGTCCGCCGAGGAACAAGAGCCATTCGATGCTATGGGTCTGACCAATATGCAATATGAAATC
>JAUXGY010000242.1 GCA_030621805.1 Kiritimatiellales bacterium
TTTTTCTTCACCATCTCCATCCGCTCAGGAATCGGAAGACTTCGCACAACGGCGGCCATTTTTTCGCGACTGCAGGTACATTCGAATCTAGGAACCGGGCCAATTTCCATGTGCAACCCTTCAAAGCCAGACTCATCGCCAATCAGCGATTTTGCAATTTCCTCGAAATAGCCATCTGCAGGACTGCCGAGGCTCAATAACTCACGAAAAGCCTCGTCATCCATCTTGCGACGCAGGCGGTCGAACCGCTCAAGGTCGGTATTGGGCAGAGCCTGAATCATCCAGCCCTGGCAAAGCTGAATGGGGTTGTTCGGATCAGCGTTAAATCCAATCATCACGCTCATGCCGGTTTCCACCTGATCAGAAATGCAGTAGTGATAGGCCAAATCATTCACGGCATCGTGCAATGAAATCGGAGTGGTTCCGGAATTAGCCACCGAGCCATCCGAATTGGAAACAATCACCTGCAACTCACCCACTTCCCCATAGAGGGTATCGTGCGCATCGCCATACATGCCCAAATGCGGAGGCGAGATAAATCCACGCATCGAGCCATCCTGCCCGGCATCGACCACGATGGTTTTTAGTGCCCCCCGGTATCGCCAACAGCTGTTTAACCGCTGGTCCTTCGGCAGGATTGCAGCAGCGAGCAACGCGCCGGTCATCGAGCGTCCGAGGATGTGTGCCGCCGCCGGATCGCAATCGTGCCGCACCACCGCCTCGTTCACCCCTCGGGTGGTGACGGCATAGGTAAAGGCAATATCGAGTCCCTTGAAGTGGCCTTTATAAAGTAAATCTTTCATAGCGAACGTATTCTTCAAAACGGGGCCGGACATTCAAGCCTAATCGGTTCGTCGGTCGTGGGGTGTTTTAGCATGATCGATTGCGCGTGGAGCATGAGACGAGAGGCTGGCGTGCCATAAATGGGATCGCCGACGATGGGAAAGCCAATAGCCTGCATATGAACACGGAGCTGATGAGAGCGACCGGTCGACGGAAAAAGAGCGACGCGCGTCGTCGTTGCTCTACGCTCCAGCAGCATCCATTTCGTGAGCGCCTTCTTGCCGCGCACGCAGTCGACGAGGTGCTTCGGAGGCAGGCGTTGCTCCATATCCTTGCGTAGTGGATAGTCGACCGTTCCGGAATCCTGTTCGATAACACCTTCCACAACGGCTACATAGGTCTTGGAGATTTCGCGCCGCTCAAACTGCAGCGAAATGTTCCGCTGGGCTTCCGGCGACCGGGCGAAGAGTATGAGACCGGACGTATCCATATCAAGCCGATGCACCACCCGTGCATCAGGGAATTTTTCGAGTACGCGATGATAGCAACAATCCTGTTTGTCCGGCCCGCGCCCCGGCACCGTCAGCAAACCGGTTGGCTTATTCACCGCCAAAAATGCAGCATCGTTATGGATCATTTCAAACATCCGGAAAAGGTGCCGCCATTCGTAGCGGGATTTTTATCGTTTGCTAGACGCGTCGCTAGCGCTCTTCTTCGTAGCAAAGGCTGTAGAGCCAGTTGAGCAGCGATTCAAACCGCGGGTCGTCGCGGAGGTTTGTCAGATCCGTATCGCCTTTCATCCAGTCATAGTCCCCGTACCCGAGGTCGATGGACTTGCTCAGCGCCTCGAAGGCCTCATCGAAATGCTTCGTGAGGGCATACGAACAACCGAGGTTGTACCAAACCAGATCATCGTTCGGCATCAACTGGCTCAGTTTAATATCATTCACCAGGCCTTCATCGTATTTACCGACTTGGGTATACAACTCCGCAAGGGCTTGCAACACCTCGAGGTCTTCCGGCAGGCGGGCCAATATTTTTTCTAGGAATTTCAGTTCGACCGCGTCGTGATGCGCTTGGCCATGCGTTCTATTCTTGCTCATGGAAAACCTGCTATTGTTTAAAAAACTTCCCGTTGTGTCGGACCGGTGTAGATTTGGCGTGGACGACCAATGCGGCCATGCGGATCCTCTTTCATTTCCAGCCACTGGGCAATCCAACCGGGAATCCGGCCGATGGCAAACATGACGGTAAACATATCGGTGGGGATGCCCATGGCGCGGTAGGTCAGTCCCGTATAGAAATCAATATTCGGATAAAGACTGCGGCTCTTGAAATAGTCATCGGCCAGCACGGCCTCCTCCAGTTCTTGGGCCAGATCAACGAGCGGATCGTCCACGCCCAGCTGCGCGAGAACCTCTTTGCACATCTGCTTAGCCACCTTGGCGCGCGGATCGTACGATTTGTAAACCCGGTGCCCAACACCCATCAGGCGGAATGAATCATTTTTATCCTTGGCACGTTCGATCACTTTTTTCACGTTCCCTTGATCTTCCTCCAGAATGCGTTCAAGCATTTCGATGACGTGCTGGTTGGCTCCGCCGTGTAACGGCCCCCACAATGCGCAGATTCCGGCAGAGATCGAGGCATAGAGATTGGCACCGGAACTCCCCACCATTTTCACCACCGAAGCAGAACAGTTTTGCTCATGGTCTGCGTGAAGGATCAATAACTTGTTGAGTGCCTTCGCCACAATCGGATCGGGGCGATAGCCGTTCACCGGCGTCCGAAACATCATGTTCAGGAAATTCTCGCAGTATTTCAGGTCGTGGCGCGGTTGAACGATGGGGTGCCCGATTGATTTTTTATAGGAAAAGGCCGCTGCCGTGCGTAGTTTCGACAGCAAGCGGGTCACCTTATAGTCAATATTCTCTTGCTTGCTCGTATCCTCGAGCTCGGGATAGAAGGAGGAGAGCGAAACGGCCATGGCTGATAGCGTCGCCATCGGATGCGCATGATCCGGGAAGTTCCCAAAGAAGTGGCGCATATCTTCGTGCAACATCGAATGGTTGTTCAAATGCGTGGAAAAATCGTCGTGCTGCTCCTTGGTCGGCAGGACACCGTGCACAAGCAAATAGGCCACATCCACAAACTCGCACTTTTCGGCTAGATCGTTGATATCGTACCCACGGTAGCGCAGAATTCCCTCTTCACCGTCGATATAGGTAATATCACTCTGGCAGCAACCGGTATTCACGAAGCCAGGATCGTATGTAATGCATCCAGTTTCCTTGCGCAAAGCACGGATATCGATGGCTTGCTCATGCTCCGAACCCTCTAAGATGGGTAGTTGAATGGTTTTGTCGCCAATTTTAAGCTCGGCCATTCCCTTATTTTTTGCGTTTGTCATATAAATCTTCCTCTTTCGTTTCTGGATGTCTTTAAAAATACGTTACCGTGTGCACCTTGCAAGGCTAAAAAAAACATCGGATCCCATTCCCCCGCCTAACCGGCCTCAACGACCGCATATTTTTAGCCCTTTAAAGGTTGCACGCCCCCGCGCTTTTATGTTTTATCCACGGGTCTTTCAACAAAAGGAACCGTAGACATATGGCTAAAAAGAGCAAAATCGCGAAAAACGAACAGCGTATCAAGTGTGCCGCAAAATACCGCACACTTCGCACTGAACTTAAAGCAACTATCAAGAGCTCAGCGACTTCCCCCGAAGATCGCTTGGCTGCCGTCCGCAAGCTGCGCTCGTTGCCGCTGGACGCAAACCCTAACCGCATCATGAACCGTTGCTCCGTGACCGGCCGTCCGCACGCCGTCTACCGGAAATTCGGCCTCTCCCGTATCACGTTGCGCGAACTGGCTTCGCAAGGCAAGGTTCCGGGCATGACCAAAGCCAGCTGGTAAATCCTCTTTTTGTTGAAAGAACAAGGCAGCCGCTTCCCGCGGCTGCTTTTTTTGTACCATCGTCTCTTTCCTTCCACGAAAAAAGCGCCCCGAAACGGGACGCTTTTACAATCTCAATTAAGATCGGGATTAGCCGACCATAACATTGATCAGGTCGAGCACCTTACAGGAGTAGCCCCACTCGTTGTCGTACCAGGAAACCACTTTGA
>JAUXGY010000117.1 GCA_030621805.1 Kiritimatiellales bacterium
GTTTTCTTCAACGCAATGGGTTCATCGAGCGCGCGCGCCACGTTGCTCAGCTTGATATCCTTCGCCGACTGCAACCCGAAAACCATCAGGTTGAGGGTCTTTATGCCCTTGATCGCTTCAATGGCCGCCTTGGCCTTGAACCTGTCCGTGAATGTTCTTCGTTTTCTTCCCATTTCCATGCGTCCTTTCGTACCATTTTAAGGACGTAGATTCCACTTAAGCCAGTGGTCCTAAAATCGGGGTTAAGCGCATAAATCAGGCATTAAAAAGGGGGGAATGTCCTGATAAATAAAGGGTATCTTTATTTAGCTCTATCACACCCAATAGGGTGTGATAGAGATTCCATCAACCTCTATCCCATGCGAAAAGGTCTCGTTGGGTATTACTTATGGTTTTGAGGGGAATCGGCTTAGTAGTTTTTCTGCGGCGGTTCGGATTCGTTCCTGTTGTTCTTTTTCGGGCTTGGATCGATCAATCTTTGTCTGCAAATTTCCCCGCCAGATGCGGCGACCGCTTTTTGTATCATAGGCCAGCACGGTTAAGGTGCCGATTTCAACGGCATAGATATTAATATCGGGTTCGCGTTCTTCGTAACTCCAGTTTTTGCTGTCGCGATTGAAGACAAAGCCTCCGGAAAAATCGCGTTCATCCTGACGGGCGGAATCGGTGTATTCGAGTTCTTCCCTTAGTTTTACATAATAGGCTATTTGCATATCGGCCTTTGATGTATTCGATACGTGTTGCATGTTCAATTTTTCAAGTTCGATATTTAGGGCCTTTTGGATGTCCTCGTTGATGTATGTATCCTTCTCGTTGAGTATATCGGCTGGGCCAGCAATCCATTGGAAGGATTTAATTTGACTGAAATCATAGTGGTGGTCGTATTCAGACGACACCTTCATTGTACTGCAAGCGGTCGAAAGCAACATTAGGGAAAGTAGCGTAAAAGTATATTTTATATTCATGGATTCTCCTTGTTGGAAATTACTATAGGTTCTGCTTACATAGCTGTCCATGGGTAAAACGGATATCATAATTATTGGTGGCGGGGCGGCGGGTTTGATGGCTGGGTGTGCGGCGGGCGAGCTGGGATTGCGGACGCTGGTGCTCGAGCGCAAGCATAAGCCGGGCCGAAAACTGCTGATGTGCGGCAATGCTCGATGCAACCTGACGACTAATATTTCCGACGGGCGAATGCTGCAAATGCTCGGGGAGCCTGTTGGGAGATTTCTGGAGACTGCAATCGGGGCATTCTCTCCTTCAATGTTGCAACGCTGGTTTGCGGCAGGCGGACTTCGTACCGTGGTGAAGGCCGGGAACAAGGTCTATCCACATACTGAGCGCGCATCCGATGTTCTTAATCTTTTTACCGATCAGTTACGCGATAAAAATATTTCGCTGGCCTGCTCATCGGTCGTTGAGTCGGTGGAAAAGTCGAAAAAGGGTTTTTGCGTGGCGACGGGAAACTTTTGGGTGGAAAGTCGCTACGTGCTTATCGCCACTGGCGGCATCAGTTATCCCAAGACTGGATCGGTGGGTGACGGACAAGAGTGGGCGAAAAGGCTGGGTCACACGATTGAACCCTACCGTCCGGGGTTGGCGGGTTTTGAGGTCGAGCCGTATGTGCTCAAGGGCCGCATCGGAACAATCTATGAACGGGTGGTAGTCGATGTTTTATCTGAGGGTCGGAAGATCGCAGAAACGCGCGGTGTTTATGAGATCGAAAAGTGGGGGGTTGGCGGCACGGCGATCACCGATGCCAGTCGGGTCGTTGCGCGCCAGAGATTGGAGACTGTGGTCCTGCGGATCAAGTTGGAGAACGGGAAAATCGAAGAAATCAAGCCGATGCGGGTTCGTCCTGTCAAGGAGGCCATGGTGACGGTTGGCGGTGTGATGCTCAACGAAATCGATTCCCGGACCATGGAATCGAGAATATGCCCGGGCCTCTATTTTGCTGGCGAGGTGCTCGACATCGACGGCCCGACGGGTGGATATAATTTGCAAGCCGCATTTTCCACGGCCCGCCTTGCGGTTGGTGCGATCGGGAAGCGCTGCGGAAAAGGTGGGTTCCATGCACTGGAAAAACCAGCGAAACGTCGGCCAAGAAAATAAGCGCTGGGTTGGCGATTGCCAATCAATCGCAAGCCTGTATGGTGCATATTTTAATTGATAATAAAGGATGTTGAGATGATCGAAAAGGGCCAGAAGGTAAAGGTTCACTACACAGGCACGTTGGATGATGGGAAGCAATTTGATTCGTCGGAGGGTCGCGATCCTCTGGAGTTTGAGATGGGTGCGGGCATGGTAATTTCGGGATTCGAAAGCGGCGTAGCCGCCATGGCTGTTGGGGAAAAGAGAACAATCAACATAATAGCGGCCGAGGCTTATGGTGAGAAGCGCGATGAGATGGTAATGGAGTTTGAACGTGAAAACCTGCCCGAAGATCTGGAACCGGAGGTAGGTATGGGTCTGCAGATGCAAGGGCCTCAGGGACAGGCCATTCCTGTGCAGATTACCGCCGTGGCCGACGAGACAATTACGATCGATGCAAACCATCCGCTGGCTGGCCAAAACCTAACGTTTGAATTGGAACTGATCGAAATCATATAGTCCTTATAGATTTAAAATGGATCCCTTAACTGACATTCCTTATTGTCCAATTCCGCAGGAAACCATTAGTGATATGATTCCGATGGTGGTAATAATCGGGGTTTTCATTTTAATCGGATGGTTGTATCGGTGCTGGAGAAAAAGACGAAATACGATCCATAGGGATTAATCGGAAATCCTGTAGGTCGTACTTGCGGGAGATCTAGAAGGGAGGTTTATGTTGCGCGTTTTGCGGATAATAGGAGTCGTTTTTTTTGCTTTTCTCATCGGTTTATCCACCTACTTTCTTCAGCAAATTTATCGTTCAGGCGTACTTCTTGAAGGATATAGCAGAGAATGGAGAGTCAGCGTGACCTTGCTGGTTTTTTCCGTGATCGGATTTAGCCTTGCTGGCTACTTCGAAGTATATCTGCTGAGACAGCGAAAACCTGATCGCACGGGTTTATCGGATCAGGCAGACAAGGTTTCGGTGCGGGAGGGAGTAAGCACTACGAATATTTATGCAGCTCCAAAAACACTTGAGAAATGGCAGGGGCATCGAGCGCGTGCTTCGAAACAAGGGCATCTCAACCTCCATAAAAGCACGATATTTTGGTTGGGCTTATTGCGAATCTCCGCTTTCTCAATCCTGGCGACCTACACGCTCCTTTTCGTCTTTTGTTTAGCTGACTCGTCGGGCGCTTTGCCCGTGTTGTGCAGCATGTTTGGGTTCATGCTGATGCTTTCTCTCGTTTCGGTGGTGGGTATCGTGATGGAGGAAGCTTGGGGGCTGGTTGTTGGGTACGCTATCGCCCTCGTCCATCTTCCTGTTTTTCCACTAGGAACCGTGGTGGGTTTGATCCTGCTGGTAAGCCTGGTTGGAGCAACTCCATGGTTTATTCTCTCCTCGCGAGAGCAGAGACGAGTATTACGCCGAAAAAGACAAAGAAAGCTTAGCACGACATAGAGTTCTTCTCTTGAGCATCGCTGAACTGATTCAGAACGGTTTCATCAGGGGGGCTGCTGAACAAACTGAATAGCGTGATGAGCAGTGCAGAAAGAATAAACCCGGGAACGATCTCATACAAATCAAAGATTCCTCCCTTAAGATGTTTCCAGATCAAAACCGTTAGACCGCCGCCGATAACCCCAGCTACCGCCCCGCTGTATGTCATGCGTTTCCAGTAGAGCGAGAGAATGACCAATGGGCCAAATGCTGCGCCAAAGCCTGCCCATGCATACGACACAAGCCCTAAGACACTGCTGTTGGGCTTCAGGGCAATCGAGCAGGCGAGGCCGGCCACGCCAATCACTACTCCGCGGCTGACCCAAACCAGTTCCTTGTCGGTGGCTTGTGGCCGAAAAATAGCGCGATAGAGATCTTCGGTAAGTGCAGACGAAGTGACCAGTAGCTGTGAGTCGGCCGTGCTCATGATGGCCGCCAAGACTGCTGCCAGCAAGATGCCCCCGACTATGGGATGGGTAAGCTGATCGACGAGAACCATGAAGACGGTTTCGGCATGTTCTGTTGAAAGTTCGTTGGGCAAAAGCGCCTTTCCTGCCAGTCCAACCAGTACGGCGCAAGTGAGGCTGACGATGACCCAGGTCATGGCAATTTTGCGAGCAGGTTTGATTTCGGAAGGATCGCGAATAGCCATGAAGCGAGCCAGAATGTGCGGTTGCCCGAAATAGCCCATGCCCCAAGCCGCCAGTGAAACCGTAGCGATTATTCCGAGGGGTTCCCCTTTTTCGGTGGTGAGCAGGTTTAGGAATCCCGGATCGACCTGTCGCAGGGTGGCGACGGATTCAGTAAATCCACCGGAGGCGTGGATTGCCAGAAAAGGCAGGGCAATGATGGCAAAGAACATAATGATGCCTTGAAAAAAATCAGTCCAACTCACGGCCATGAAGCCCCCCAGGGCGGTGTAGGAGATGATAACCACCACACCGATGAGTAGTGCGCTGAGGTAGGGCAGTCCAAACACGGATTCAAAGAGTTTGGCTCCGGCCACAAAACCGGAGGCGGTGTAGACCATGAAAAATAGAAGAATAAAGAGAGCGGAGATAACACGTAGCAGTTGGTGGGGATTATTGAATCGGTTTGAAAAATAGTCAGGCAGGGTGATGGCGTTTCCTGCACGTTCTGTATAGCGACGCAGTCGGAAGGCAACAAACCTCCAGTTGATGTAGGTTCCAATCCCAAGTCCGATCGCGATCCATCCGACCTCCATACCGTGGAGATAGGCATAGCCCGGAAGCCCGAGCAGTAACCATCCGCTCATGTCGGAGGCCTGCGCACTCATGGCGGCCACCCATTTGTTGAGTTGCCGGTCGCCAAGTAGATAGTCGGAGAGCGATTCGTTGCGTTTGTAGAAATGCGTGCCGATGGCCAGCATGAAGACCAGATAGGTCAGGAAGGTAAGGATGATACTGATGTTTTCCATGGATTTCCCTTGTTGCGTATTTTGTGCTAGGCAGATAGATTGCTTACTTTATTTCGGTATTTTGACACATTAAGCAATACCCAGCAGGGAACACGCAATAGGAAAAGGAGATCCATGAATAAGAAGAGAACACAATTTTTAGCCAATCTCGTTAATAGCATCAGTCCATCGGGCTACGAAGCACCCGTGGCTAAAGTTTGGAAAGCAGAGGCCGAAACGTTTGCGGCCAAAGTTTGGACGGATACGCACGGAAACTCATATGCCGTTGTAAACCCCGGCGGTTCGCCACGCGTCATGTTTGCTGGGCACTATGACGAAATCGGATTCCAGATTTCATATATCGACGACAAAGGTTTCCTCTGGATCCAGGCACTGGGCGGGTGGGACGCGCAGATTGCCCAAGGGCAGCGCGTGCAGGTTTCAACCAAGAAGGGTATTATTCGGGGCGTGGTCGGCAAGGTCGGCATCCACATGCAAACCCCCGAGGATCGCAAGAAGGTTTCGGAGATCAAGGATCTCTGGATCGATATCGGAGCGAAGGACCGCAAGGATGCCGAGAAGCGGGTCGAAATTGGCGACCCGCTCGTGATTGATTCCGGTTTCGACGAGCTGGCCAACGGGTTGGCGGTGGGGCGCGCATTCGACGATCGTGCCGGTGCGTTTGTGATTCTCGAAGCGGCACGGCAACTCACGAAGCTCAATCCCAAGGCGGAGATCTATGCTGTGGCGACGGTGCAAGAAGAGATCGGTCTGCGTGGCGCCACCACGGCGGCCTACGAAATCAATCCCGACATCGGCATTGCCGTCGACGTAACCTTCTCCACCGACCATCCCAAAATGGGAGAGGTGATGAAGCGCGAGAATTCGATCGATCTGGGCAAGGGGCCGGTTATTGCCCGCGGGCCGAACATTAACGCCAAGCTATTCGATCTTCTTGTTAAAACTGCTAAGACGGAAAAGATTCCGTACCAGATTAGCGCGGCACCACGCGGCACCGGTACCGACGCCAATGCCATCCAGCTCAGCCGGGGCGGTGTGGTTGCGGGGCTCGTCAGCATTCCGCTGCGCTACATGCACAGCCCGTGCGAAACCATCAGCCTCAAGGATCTGGAGGATTCGATCCAGCTACTGGCGCAGACCGTGGCGAAGATCACCCCCCGCACTAACTTTGTGCCGTTTTAATCGTCCACCAGCTGCTCGATGA
>JAUXGY010000101.1 GCA_030621805.1 Kiritimatiellales bacterium
AGCGCGGAAGTCGGCTCGTCCATCAACAGGATTTCCGGTTGGATGGCCAATGCGCGGGCAATACACAGGCGTTGCTGCTGGCCACCGGACATACTCAGGGCGTTGGCCGTCAGACGATCCTTCACCTCATTCCAGATGGCGGCTTTCCGTAGGCTTTGTTCCACGAGATCGTTGAGGTCCTGCTTGTTCTTGGTGCCCTGCTGGCGGGGGCCATAGGCCACATTGTCGGAGATGGATTTTGGGAAAACATTGGGCTTCTGGAAAACCATGCCGACCCGGCTACGCAGGGTAACCACATCAATTTTCCGGGCGTAGATATTGTGCCCATCGAAAATCATTTCGCCGGTGGCACTCGTGGAGGGGATCAGGTCGTTCATCCGGTTGATCGAACGCAGCAGCGTGCTTTTGCCGCAGCCGCTTGGGCCGATCATGGCGGTAACCTTCTGCTTCGGGATCTGCATATTGACGTTACGGACGGCCTCGAAATCGCCGTAGAACATAGAGAAGTCCTTGGCCTCGATATGTGTTTCGCGGGCGACATCCGCATCGCCATGTTCAGCGAAGGCATCAATTTTTTTAAGCGTGATTTCTTCGGTCATTTTTATTCCTTGGTAAAGGTGTTCAATATCTCTTTGCCCCGGGAACGTTTTCCTTCGCTACGCTCAGGTGAAACGTTGCTACACCAAATGAGATTCGTGTAGCATCGCTTCACCGACCTACGGGAGGAAAGCGATCCCGGAAGCAAAGTTTCGCAGTTGGTAGACCTCGTGTTCTCCGGAGGGGGGATTAAAGGCGTTGTTACATACATTATCTATCCCCTTAGTTTTTTAGTGATCCGTGCTCGCATTAGGATGGCGAACAGGTTGAGCAAGAGCACAATGGCCACGAGCGTAAATACCATGCCGTATTGTACGTGGCGGATTTCGTCGACGGCTTCGTGTTCGGTGCACAGGTTGTAAATATTCCACGGCAGGGCGGGGCTCGGCTGGCTCAGGGTTTCCCAAATCTTTAGCGGAGCGCCGACGCTGACGGCGGCGGTGAAGATGATGGGTGCGGTTTCGCCGGCCGCGCGCCCCATGCTGATGACGATGCCGGTCAGAATACCCGGCAGCGCGGCGGGCAGGATTACGGTGAGCACCGTATGCCACCGTCCGGCCCCCAGACCGAGCGCGGCCTCTTTATAGGCCCGCGGAACGGCAAGGATCGCCTCTTCCGATGAGCGGATAATAGTGGGTAAAATCAATAGCGACAGGGTCAATGATCCCGCCAGCACGCTTTTGGATTCGGACACTTGAATGGTGTTCAGGAAGAAGGCCAGTCCAAACAGGCCGAAGACAATACTCGGCACGCCGGCCAACGTGCTGATACAGATGCGCAGAAAGCTGACCATGCGGCCTTCCTTGGCATATTCGCAAAGATAGATGGCGGCGATTACGCCCATGGGAATCGCGAAGAGCATCGCGCCGAGTGTCAGGTAAAGCGTGCCGAGCACCTCGGGCCAAATACCGCCAAAAATATGAGAATCCTTCGAGGTGTCGGTGATGAACTGCCAATAGAAGGTTCTCTTTGGGCGCATGATTTCCACAAGGCGAGTTTCCAGATAGTGGAAAAGCGGTTCGAGCTGGGTTCCTTCGAATTGATTGACGCGCGGGGTTTCAACCAATACGCCCATGGCGTCGGGGTTGGAATAGTCCCACTCTTCGGAAAAGAGGGCTTCATGTAGTTTGATTTGCGTTCGATCCCAGCGGGTCTGGCCATACTGCTGGCGCAAGAGCACCGGGGTGCGTTCGCCGGGGCGTGGACCCAACAGGACTTCCAACGCTTTCTCCACTTCGCGATAGGGGGCTTTGTAGTCGCGACGGTCAGTGCGATCCATTGCCTTCAGTTCCGCCTCGAATGCCGCCATCATTTCATAGACCGGGGTGCGCGCGGCTTTGGCCTGTTCCATTTCGGCGGTAAAGCGATCGGCGTTGCCGCGCTGGAACTGCTCCAGCATCACACGACGGTGCTCGATCGTTCCCTTAAAGACAAACGCCTTCGATCCGCGCCACAGGATCGGCGCCAGAATAAGCACCAGGGCCGCCGCCATAACGAGAATAGCGATGAGTCCTATTCCGGAGAAAGATTGGTCGAGTAGCTTTCGGGTTTCTAGTCGCATGTTGTTTTGGGGACCACGGAATACACAGAATACACGGAAGAACAGGAGTTGCCGGGTTCCGTGTATTCTGTGTATTCCGTGGTTACTGTTTTAAGTATGAAAATGTGCATGACTTATTTCCCGAGTTTTTTGCGGGAGCGCTTAACGATGAGCTCGCTGGCGAGGTTCATGATGAAGGAAAAGGCGAGCAGGCAGAAGGCCATGGCAAAAAGGACGTGGAAGCGCGAGGATCCGGTCACGTGGTCGGCCTCGCCCATATCTCCGGCGATGGTGGCGGTTAGCGTACGGATCGGCTGCATCACGTTGTACCACGGTTCTGGCATGCGAGCGGCGTTGCCCGACGCCATCCAGACCACCATCGTCTCGCCGATTGCACGCATCACACCGAGGATTACTGCGGTGAGGATGCCACTGATGGAGGCGGGGATGACGGTTTTAAGGATGGTTTCTGCGCGGGTGGCACCCAGGGCATAGGAGCCTTCGCGTAGCTCGCGACCTGCGGATTGAAGCGCATCTTCGGACACACTCACAATGGTTGGAAGCGCCATGATTCCGAGGATCACCGCCACATTAAGCGCATTGGTTCCGCTGTTGATTTCGATGCCGCTGAGTTGGCTGGAAAGACGGTAGATAAGGAAGAAGGCGAGGCCGCCAAGAAGAGGAAAAACAAGCGCTCCGCTCCATTTACTTTTGAGTTTTCCGATCATAAAGTCGCCCAGCACAACAACCAGTAGGGCAAGGATCGGGCCGAGAATCATCCATGCTCCTGCGGAGAGGATGGCACCGCCGTGGTTTTGTAATAGGGGGGCGAACACCACCAAGGCAAAGAATCCATAGGCGACCGAGGGAATGGCGGCAAGGATTTCGATGACGGGTTTGACAATCTGCCGAACCTTGAAGGGGAGCAGATCGCTCAGGCAGACGGCGGCAGCGATGCCCAGCGGGACCGCCACTACGACCGCACCCAGCGTCACTAATCCCGTGCCTATGAAAATCGGAAGTGCGCCGAACTCAGCGGGTTCGCCGGAGGGATACCAGCGGGTGCTGGTGAAGAATTCCTTGAAACCTTCGAGTTTAAAGAAAGGGATCGCATCCTTGAGGATGAAATAAAAGATGAAAAATACCGCAAGCGTGGAGAGCGAGGTGATTAGAAAAAGTAAGCTCTTCCCTAGCCATGTGCCAATGTGCTGCCGCCGGCTGACGGCATCGCTTAAAATCAGGCTTTGGGTTTTCGTGGTTTGCATGCGGAAGAGAATGCAAAGAGCGTGTTAGGATGAGGTGAGCAGGGGGTTAGCATTGGGTGAAAAGGGGGAGGTATTTTGTTAAAAGTCGGGTCGGTTTAAACTATTTTATTTTATTTCTTTAAATTGAGTTTTTACGGGGTATAGAAGGAGGTCGTATTTATATCGTTGAGTCAAAATAACATCAATATGAAGGGGGAGAGGGTTATGTTATCTGCGTTCGATAATGCAATGACACTGGTTGAAAGAACGGCGACACACTTGGGGCTTTCGAAGAAATATCCTAAACACAAGATTGTAGAGCGGCTCCGTATTCCGAATAAAATCATCATGTTCAGCAGTCCGCTGCAAAAGGACAATGGCGAGATGGAGGTCTATTCCTCCTTTCGTGTTCAGCATAGCGATGTGCTCGGCCCGTACAAAGGGGGGACCCGGTTCAACAAGAAAGTCGACCTCGATGAAGTGAAGGCACTGGCGCTGTGGATGACTCTGAAAACAGCGTTGGTGAATATTCCATTTGGCGGGGCTAAAGGTGGAATTGCGGTGGATCCGCGCAAGCTGAGTGTCACGGAACTCGAACGATTGGTACGAAAGTATACCAGCAAACTAATTTCCGATATTGGGCCTAGTGTCGATATCCCCGCCCCTGACATGGGAACCGGCGCGCGTGAAATGGCGTGGATCTACGATGAGTATCGCAAGCACCGGGAAGTGGCCAAGGGAGTTGTGACGGGAAAACCGGTAGAGATCGGTGGTTCGCTTGGCCGCTTGGCCGCTACGGGCAAGGGAGTCGTTTGCACCATGCTAGAAGCCGTGCGCGAAATGGGGTTGGAAAATTATACTGTCGCCGTGCAGGGTTTCGGCAATGTGGGTTGTCATGCTGCCCTGGATCTTTGGAAACGGGGCGTGGCGATCGTGGCGGTAGGGGACGTGACGGGGAATATTCAGAATCCGGATGGGTTCAACATTGAAGAGCTCATGTCCTATTGTAAAAAGAAGGGTGGAGTGAAAGGATTTCCGGGTTCCTCGCCGCTGAAGAGCATTATATCGTGCGATTGCGATGTGCTCCTTCCTTGTGCCATGGAGAATGTGATTCGCGGGCGGAACGCCCGGCACATCAAGGCCCAGTTGATTGTCGAAGGGGCCAACGGCCCGACGACGCCCCGGGCGGACACCATCCTTGAAGACCGCGGCGTGAAGGTGGTGCCCGATATCCTCGCCAATGCCGGCGGGGTAATCGTTTCCTACTACGAGTGGGTGCAAAACAGGGAGGGGTTTTATTGGACGGAGGAGGACGTGGAAGAGCGTCTGTTCACCCTGCTTCGCAAGACCTATTCGCGCGTATCGGACTATTCAACCGAAAACAAGGTGAGCCTGCGCTCCTCCGCCTATGCCTTGGCTCTCGGAAAAATAGCGAAGGCGATGGTGGCTCGCGGCGTCCAGTAGAATTGGGCTCTTTTTGGTTGGTTGACAGGATCTCGGCTTTTTGCGATAAGTAAGCCAGTTTCAAAATGTAAGGATTTTATTATGATCGCTTCAACTCTCACAAGTAAGGGACAGATCACTATTCCAAAAGCGGTTCGCCAGTCGCTCCACCTTCACGCGGGAGACCGAGTCGCGTTTGTGTTGCACGATAATGGGGAGGCTTCCATGAAACCGATTACGCGAACCGTTGATGATGTTTTTGGAATGCTGCATCGGAAGGGGATGAAAACGCAATCGGTGGAGGCAATGAACAAAGCGATTGCACGGCAAGCTAAAGGGAAGGCTTGATGGTTGCACTTGATACCAATGTGCTCGTGCGGTTTTTGGTGCACGACGACAGGCGGCAAGCCCAGATCGTTCTTTCCCGCTTGAAGAAGGCCGAGCGGGAAAAGGAGCAGTTGCTGGTTCCCTTGGTTATTGTTCTTGAGATGATTTGGGTGCTGAGCGGGGCATATGACTTTCGACGTTTGGAAATTCTTGGCAGCATTGAGGCATTGATCCAAATGCCTATTTTTTTATTCGAAGCCGATGCCGTCTTGGAAAAACTGATCGAGCAGGGTCGGGAAACCAACCTTGATCTTTCTGATTTGCTCATTGCCCTCTCCGCAAAAATCCAAGGATCGGAAACCATGCTTACCTTTGAAAAAAAGGCCGGTAAGCATCCTCTATTCAAGCTTCTGAAGTAGCCCACCTAGTCCATCGTCGCGCTATAATCAATAGGCGGTCACTGGAACAAACCCGATTTCCTCAACCATTTCCTGGCCGTCCTCGGTCAGGTGGAGGGTGATGAATTGGAAGAGGGGGCTTCCGAGTTTCGGGTATGTGTCGGTGTACATGAACAGCGGGCGGGCGATGGGATACTCGCCGGTCTGTACGGTTTCGGCGGAGGGATAGACTCCGTTGATTGTGAGTGCTTTTACGCTTTTGTCGACGAAGCCGAGGCCGGCGTAACCGATGGCGGCGGGGGTGGTCTGCACGCGCTGGCGGATCGCGCCATTGGATCCGACGTATTCGCAGTTCTTGTGGATCTTCTCTTTGTTCATCACTAGCTTGGCGAAGGTTTCGTAGGTTCCGCTATTGGTATCACGCGAGATGCTAACGATCTTTTTGTCGGGGCCGCCAACCTGATTCCAGTTGGTGATTTCACCAAGGTAAATTTTTCGCACCTGTTCAACCGTCAGGTTTTGGACGGGATTGGAGGGGTGAACGAGAATCGGCAGACCGTCGAGTGCAACAACGTGAGCGACAGGTTGGAGCCCTTTATTGGCGGCGGCTTTAAATTCGCTGTCCTTCATGGGGCGGGACATGGCGGCGACATCGCAGGTGCTGTTGACGAGGCTTTTGGCCCCGTTGCCGCTACCGGATTCGGAGACGGTGATGTTGATGTCGGGGTTGGCCGCCATGAAGTATTCGGCGAAGGCCTTGGCGATGGGACCGACGGTAGTGGAACCGTCGATGGTAATCTTGTCGGTGGCCGAGGCGAAACCGGCGACGGTGGTTGCGGTGATCAGTGCAAGAATCTGTTTTTTCATTTTCAATCTACTCCTGTTTGGTTTGCGCTTCTCCATTGAAGCGATCCCAATATGGAGCGATTGAGTTAGGGACGTGTGATTCGTTCGTTAGGAATCGGTG
>JAUXGY010000278.1 GCA_030621805.1 Kiritimatiellales bacterium
GGGTTCCTGCATCACCACTAACAGTTGAGTCAATCGTACGTACCGGTGCGAAGACCTGCAGCGAAGCATCGATGCCTGGCTTGATATCGGTCAAACCCGCGGGGTTGAGGATGAGCCAGGTGGAATCCTTGGCGGAGGCGACACCGGCGCCGGCGGTTCCCTGCTGGACAGGGCCGATTCCGATTAGGTTGATGCCATCCGTGGCGTGAATTTGCATGGTGACAGCCGCGAGGGCCACTACAGTTGTTGCTAAACGTATTCTCATCCCCTTACTCCTCTTATTGGTTAATTACCTATTACTCATATACGTATGAGACGTTCTATAGATATGGCCTTCGTAAATCAAGCGGAATATATCAATATTAAAATAATGCTATCCCTTTATAACAAGATAGTTATATCCGTATTTTCAGGTGTTATGTAGACCTTGTTTAAATAAGAGGTGTTGACCCGTATTTAATAAATAGATATTTTAGTTGGGATGAATATAAAAATATTATAATACCTACCGTATCAAGTTTGGAGATCAAATGGTTCAGGAAGAACGAAATATTGCAGCAGATGTATTGAAGGCGATGGCCCACCCCGTCCGGCTGGGTGTGATCGAGGTATTGGCCGATGGCGAACGCACGGTTACCGAGCTCTATGAGGAGCTGAATTGTAGCCAGTCGATGATGTCGCAACAGCTGAAAATCCTGTGCCAGCAAAAGCTCATCTCCATCCGCAAGGACGGTACGCAGAAATATTGCAGCCTCTCGAATCGCGACTTTCTGAAGCTTTTCGACTGCATGCACCTGCACCTCCGCAAGTTTCTCAACTTCAAGGACTAACGTTCTGGTTTTCTTTTAGCCTACATATTAGATATTCATTATATATTAATCCTTAAAACCAATAGAGGTATCGATTTGAAAACAAAAAAACTACTCGTGGTCGGTGGAGTGGCGGGCGGCGCAAGCTCCGCAGCGCGAGCCCGTCGGCTGGATGAAAACGCGGAGATTATTCTCTTTGAACGCGGGCCGGACATCTCGTTTGCGAACTGCGGACTGCCCTATCATATTGGTGGCACCATTGCCGACCGGGAGAAACTTCTGGTTACGACGCCAGAGATCATGCAGCGCAAATATAACTTCGATGTGCGCACGCAAACGGAAGTGATGTCAATCGACCGTGAGAAAAAAACGGTGGTGGCCAAGAACCTCCAGACGGGCGAGGAATATACCGAATCCTACGACGCGCTGGTTCTCAGCCCCGGCGCCGCACCGATGCGCCCGCCGATTCCCGGAATCGACAACCCCTATGTTCTGACCCTGCGCAATCTGCAGGACATGGATCAGATTATCGAACGGCTTGATGGCAAAAAGAGCGCGGCGGTTATTGGTGGCGGATTTATTGGGCTGGAGGTGGCAGAAGCACTGCGGGAACTGGGAATTTCCACCACGCTCATCGAGCTGGCCCCGCAGGTGATGGGTCCGGCCGATCCGGAAATGGCCACTCCGCTCCATCAGGAAATTCGGCTGTTCGGCGTCGATCTGCGGCTGGAAACCTCCGTTACGGAATTCCAGGAAAGCGACGACGGTGTGACGCTGATCCTTAGCGATGGAAAAAGCCTGACCGTCGACACCACGATTCTCGCGATTGGCGTGAAACCGGAAAATACGCTAGCCGTCGAGGCGGGTCTGGAAATCGGAAGTACCGGCGGGATTAAAACCGATGCCCACATGAAAACCTCCGACGACTCCATCTACGCCGTTGGCGATGCGGTGGAGATCACCGACTATGTGACGCGCCAACCGGCGCTCATCCCGCTGGCCGGGCCGGCCAACCGGCAGGGCCGCATTGCGGCGGACAATATTTTTGGCCGCGACAGCATCTATAAAGACACGCAGGGCACCTCGATCTGCAAGGTCTTCAACATGGCCATCGGCATGACCGGCCTCAGCGAAAAAATGGCAAAGCGCACGAATACGCCTTACGAAAAAATCTATGTGCATCCGGCCAGCCATGCCTCCTACTATCCCGGTTCGCACCCGATCAGTTTTAAACTGCTCTTCGATCCAGAGTCGGGGAAGGTGCTTGGTGCGCAGGCGGTGGGTGCCGATGGCGTGGATAAGCGGATCGATGTGATTGCCGTGGCCATCCGCGCCGGACTGACGGTGGAGGATCTTTCGGAAATGGAGCTTTCCTACGCCCCGCCCTTTGGTTCCGCCAAGGATGTGATTAACTATGCTGGCTTCGTGGCAGGAAATGTTCTTTCGGGCGATGCCAAAATCTACCATGTCGAAGAGGCCTTGAAGCCCCGCGATGACCAAAAACTGATTGACGTCCGCAACGAGGAGGAAATCGAGAGCGGCACCATTCCGGGCGCAAAAAACATTCCGCTACCCAAACTTCGCGACCAGCTCGACCAGCTTTCCAAGGAGAAGGAGTACCTGATTTTCTGCCAGGTCGGACTGCGCGGCTACCTCGCCTGCCGGATCCTTAATCAGAACGGCTTCAAGTGCCGTAATCTGGTGGGTGGATACAAGACCTACATGATGGTGACCGATCAGCATATCACCCCGATTCCGGAAGCGGAAACTATGAACACCGACACGGGGGAGAAAACGATACAGCTTAAGCCGGAGAGCCTGCCCCCTGTCACCGAAGTCGATGCCTGCGGCCTTCAGTGCCCAGGACCGATCATGAAGCTGAAGGCGGCCATCGATACCGTGAAAGCCGGTGAGGCCGTGGCCATCACCTCCACCGACCCCGGCTTTGCCGCTGATATTCCCGCATGGTGCAATTCCACAAATAACCGGCTCGACTCGCTCGAACCGGTCAAGGGCGGCGGATACCGCGCGGTCATCACCAAATGTAGCGGAGGCGAAGCCTGCGCCAGCCTCCAAACCGGACCGAAGCGCTTCACCAACGTGGTCTTCAGCAACGACCTCGACAAAGCACTCGCCGCCTTTATTATTGCCAACGGCGCCGCTTCAATGGGCTATGAAGTGACCCTCTTCTTTACCTTCTGGGGCATCAATATTCTCCGCAAGGACAACCCCGGAGCGGTGAAGAAAAATCTCGTTGAAAAAATGTTCGGCGTCATGATGCCCAAAGGCCCGAGCAAGCTGGGACTTTCCCAAATGCACATGGGCGGTGTGGGCAAAGCCATGATTGAAGGCATCATGAACAAAAAGGGCGTGGCCTCCCTGCCGGAGCTGATTGCCGCCGCGCAGGAAAATGGCGTCAAGCTGGTGGTCTGTACCATGTCGATGGATCTGATGGGCATTAAGCGCGAAGAACTTATCGATGGAATCGACGAAGGCGGCGTGGCGATGTATATCGACAAAATCGGCGGCGACGCCAATCTGTTTATCTAATGAAGAATGGAGATTTTAGAATGAAGAATGAATGGCGAGAATTTCTGT
>JAUXGY010000015.1 GCA_030621805.1 Kiritimatiellales bacterium
GTGAGCGTAAAAATACCAATGGGTGTGGGCAGGCCCTGAAGCCATTCTCCGATTTTTTCCAGCCATTTTCCCTGCGGGGTGTGGAGCAGGATTTCGGCATCAATGTCATGCACGAAGGCGTCGGCGACGTGCATATCCGCCCCTGCCGCCTTTGCGAGTTCATTTTCAAAAACTTGCCCCGTCAGTTTTTCACCGGTAAAAATCAGAGCCACGTTGTTCAGGTTGTTGTTAAAAAAGTGTTTCAAGGCTAGCTCTATCATCTCTGAGCCGTTCCCGGTTACTATGGCATCGATTACCTTGTGCTGAAGGCCATTGGTTGCAACTATAGCCGCCTTGGGCAGTTTTTTTCGGAGTCGCTGGATCAAATCCAGATCGCTGCAATAGAGTACAATGGCATCGGGTTTCCAGCCGATGAGCTGAGTGGTTCCCTCCGTGGTCAGCGATTCCGCCAAATAGCGCCGAACGAGTAACTCGGGGAAGACGGTTGCTCGTCGGAATAGGCCGATCATCATCCGCTGTCCTGCGAGGTTGGAACCTTCGACAACCACCGCGATGCGATGGGAGGCTGATTTGTTAGGGGAGCTTTTTCGAGGCATCGTTGCGACCTTATGGTTGGGCAAAAATCCCTTATCGAACGTAGGGACTGGAAAGTCAAGCTGATACAAAGTCTGCCGTCATTTTTATACGCGAACGCATAGACAGTTTTGAATTTCCTGCTCTACCGTCTGCTCTTCGAATAGGGCTGGCGATGGTCGCTGGCTTATTAACAACAAGAGGGAGAAGAAACATGAAGAGATTAGCGGTAATTACAATGTTAGTTGGCTTGGGGGCGTTTGTTGCGCAGGCTCAAACCATTAGTACCTTTACGGGTGCTGATCATGCTGAATTCTTTGAGGACGCCAATTGGTCTGATGGTGTTCCAAATAAGAATAACTATATAGTAGGTATTATTACCGGGGGCAGTATTGCCGATCTCGCTTTAGATATGGGCGCATCAGTCGGTGTTGGTAGTGATAAGCTCACGATCAGCAATGGAACATTTAACGTTCTATCCACCGGAAAATATGCAACTAGAAACGGACATGCTCCAGTTCAACAGGTCGGTGCTGGAGTTGGGAACACCGGAGTCGTTCATGTTGCGAGCGGAGGTGACTATCGTCTGCTGGGCGGTGGTGCGGACTTGGTCGTTGGTGAAATTGACGGTGCGGTAGGTATTTTCGACGTTGATGCTGGTGGAGTTCTTAATTCCGTGAAGGGATTTTCCCTCAATAATGGATCATTCATCCTCGGATCAACCGCTCAGTTCAATCGGGTTGAAAATTCTTTTGTGATTAGCGACACCGGCACGTTAGTTTTCGAAACTGACGGTACAAACTCGGCGACTATCCGGGTGCAACCGATTATTACACTAGGTGCAACGGCCACATTGGATATGAAACTAAGCGGAAGCGCCAGCGTTGGCGATACATGGACCATTATTCGTGGGCATGATGGCACTCTTGGAGCTGGTGTGGCTGATCTCACTTTCAGCGGCGAATTTGGAACGGTTAAAAATTCCCTAAACCCAACGGATTCTTTTATTGTTCATTATGGGAACGGTCTTGCTGCTGCGAGCGAAGTGGTTGTTGAGTTAGCTCAGCCTCCGGTACTAACCGATTTCACCAATGGTTCGACGGATGGAACATGGGCCAATGCAAGCAACTGGTCGAATGGAGTTCCCGACACACTCACAACCGCCTCCATTAATAATAATTTGACGGCAGATCTTTCTGCCGGGGCAGGAACCACAAAACATTTGTTGGTAGGAACACAAGTCAGCGAATCAGGAACCGTTCAGAACGGCTCGCTCACAGTGGAACAAGACACTTCTGTTGGTACAGCTTCCAATGCCGTTGGAACAGTTAATGTGACCTCTTATACCGCAGGAACAGTGCTTAACACCATAACCATCGGTTCAGGAAAAGCGTCTTCAGGAACGCTGGTTTCTGGTTCAGGAGTCCTTGCTTCAGGGAGTTTGAATGTGGGTACAGGAGAAGAT
Source organism: Kiritimatiellales bacterium (assembly GCA_030621805.1). Taxonomy (GTDB): domain Bacteria; phylum Verrucomicrobiota; class Kiritimatiellia; order Kiritimatiellales; family Pontiellaceae; genus Pontiella. The sequence continues at coordinate 2,039 of JAUXGY010000015.1, forward strand.
TCCTCAGGTACATTAAACATAGGAAGTGGATCCATACAGGTTGTGGCCAATGCCGTCATTGGTGGGGGTAGCGGATCTTCGGGCTCCGTCTCGGCATCCTCTGCAACGTTGAGCGGAGGCGTTCTCAATCTTGGTAGCGGTGCAAGTTCTTCTGGAAGTCTGGTGGCGTCTAGCGGAACCATTTACCCCACAACGCTTGCTGTTGCTTCAGGGAGTAATTCCGTCGGAACGTTAACGGTGACCAGTGGAACGATTACAAACGCATCTTCAATCTCCATTGCTGCTGGACAGGACTCCACCGGAGCATTGACTGCGTCGACATTGGTTCTGGAAGATGGAGTGGACTTTAGGGTCGCAACAGGTAAAGACTCGACGGCTACGCTCGCTATTTCAAATCCAATTGTGCTGGCTTCCACCAACGGAATGTTTATCGGAACGGGGGTCGGTTCGTCACATAACTTGACCGCGGCTGATTTTTCGATCACAGGTCTGATCGGAAACATTGGAGTTGGCGAAGGTACGGGCACGGAGATTGAGGCGCTGATCAATGCCAACAATTCCTTTGGGGCGCTGACGGTCAACGATGCCTTCACCTTCTCGGGCGGTACACACGATATCATGGCGCTTACCGTCAACAACACGATCACGGTTGGTGGTGGAACGGTTACCTTGCTGCCCTCGAACACGGTGAGTGTGGCCAGTATTCAGGGCGCAAACGCATCGCTGGACCTGGCCGACTGGGGAACCGGCGAGATCGCCGTGGGTGCGGTTAACGTGGGCCGCGGCGACCAGGCGGCCGGTTCGCTCTCCTACACCGCAGGAACTCTGGCTGTAACAGCCGGTGCCGGCATGGAGATCGGTACAGGGGGCGACGGATCCGAAGCAACGGTGCTACTCAAGAATTTGACCGGCGGACAAACCCTCTCTATCTGCAATGGGGGCACGGCTCCAACCGGAATGGTAACGGTGACTGAAAATGCAACCGTCGGAACTTGCCGGGTTGGGCGTGGACTGGATTCGGTCGCTACGCTGACGGTAGGCGGCACGCTGGAGTTGCGCAGTTTATACATGAATGCGGCCGGAGCCCAAAGCAATGCCGTTGCCTCGATCACCGCCGATTCCATCATCAAGACCAATAATGTCGGTGGAGCAATTCAGATTGCCCAAGGGGGCAATAGCGATGGCCGTATCACAGCGGACTCGGGTGATGTGAGGATGGAGGATCTTTCTGTGGCCGCTGGAGAAGGATCGACTGGCCTCTTTGCGCTCACGAATGGAACCGTAACGATTCAGAATAGCCTGAGCATTGCCTTGGGGGACGATTCCACCGGCACGGTGCTTGCGGCATTCACATCGAGTGCTACCAATGAAGTTGCAATTGGAACCGGAACCAATGCTGTTGGATCGTTGATACTGACCGGTGGGACGCTTGCGGTTTCTGATCTGGCTCTTGGCGATGCCGGAACGGGAGGCAACGGAACCATCACTCTGGCGGGTAGTGATCTGGTGGTGACCGGTGCGGTAAGTGTCGGTTCCTCCAGCTTTATCGACATCACGGACAACGATTCCTCGTTCGCATGGACCGGAAAGACCTCGGTCGACTTCGAAGGCCTTTGGGCCGCAGGCTCGCTGAGCTTTAATGGCGAGAGCGGACTTACCGGGGAATCCTTCGGGGATTATTTCCTCGTTACCGGAGATGTTCTTGCCAAGACACCCATCGGCAGCATTGCTATTGCCAATGGCATGGGCGGAATGGAGATTTCGTGGAACAGCCTCGACGGAACCACCTACAATGTTGAAACTAACATTAATCTGGTGATTCCAAATAACTGGGGTGTTGTGGATACCGTATCCGGAAACGGCAGCGTGAAAACCGTTATCGTACCGGATAGCGGACCCGAGACCTTCTTCCGGGTTATTGCCCAGTAGGGGGCTTTTCCCGTAGCACTAAAGTCGCCCCGACGTGTTCGGGGCGGCTTTTTGTTTGCCCGGCAAGGCCGGCAAACCCGATCGCTTGAAAGAGAGCGATACCACTCCGTCCGAGGGGTAGTGATGGGTGTCCCCGGCAGCGTCGATGTGCCACCACACCGGCGACCTCCACCTAAAAATCAAGCTCCCCAAAAAGGAAATCAAAGATAATTTCGATCTCGATCTATTAGGTTTGAGGAAAAAGCGCGTGCACGTTGTAGTCGGGACCGCTGGTCCCGGATGCACTGGAAAAGAGGCTTTCTTGTGCGGGCGGGCAGGCATTCGGAAAGTAGATGGAGCATCTTGCTCCGTTGCGCACGCTCGGTTCGTCTGCTTGGATTCCCCCTGTACCGATTCAGCCCATCATTGCGCCTTCCCGGTTCCTTTTACTGTTTTGTAGAGCCAGACCATAATTCCGCCCATGATGGCAACCGCTAGGATTTCGCTGTAGCTGAATGGGAAGAATGGGGGATCCCTATCAATCTTCATCTCCTTGAGCAGCACCATGGGAATGGCGAGCAGAATGCCGGTAAGGGCCTCGCCGGTAATCATGCCGGAAGAAAACAGTAGGCCGTTTCGGGTGGCTTCTTTGGCGGTTTCCTTGTTGAGGGATTTTCTCTTGTGGTGGCGTCCTGCCAGGAGCGTGATGAGGCCGCCGGCCAGAATGGGTATCGCCAGTTTGAAGGGCAGGTAGAATCCGATGGCCACGGCCAGGATGGGCATTCGGAAGGTGCAGGTTTTTAATTTTAAGAAAGAGTCTAATCCAATAATGAGTCCGGCAATCCCCATGCCGGCAATCACATAGGCCCATGGAAGGCCGCCCTCGAAAACGCCTTTTGCCACCGAAGCCATGAGATTGGCCTGAGGCGCCTCAAAGGCCTTTTCGCCTGCACCGGCGACCCCTTGGAATCCATACGCCTTCTGGAGGAGGATCAATATGGGGGCAAGGACCAGTGCTGCCGAAACCGTACCGACCAGCTGCATGACCTGTTGCTTCCACGGTGTGGCGCCCACGATGCGTCCGGCTTTTAAATCCTGCATGTTGTCGCCCGCAATCGCGGCCGCACAGCAAACCACCGAGCCGATAATGATGGCGGCTGCGGCACCGGTTTTGGGATCGCTTCTTCCCATCAGCAGCACGAGGAGCAGCGAAGAGATCATGATGGTCGCAATGGTGATCCCCGAAACAGGATTGTTGGACGACCCGACCAATCCGGCCATATACCCTGCCACCGCCGAGAAGACGAAGCCTGCCGCCAGCATGACCACCGCCATGGGCAGGGCGATTGCGGCACCGACCACCTGTTGATAAAGCAGGAACAGGGGAACAACGGATGCCACAATCAGAATCAATATCCATTTCATGGGCATGTCTCTTTCGGTTCGTGGAATGTCGGCAGATCCCTTCCCCGAATGGCCATAGGCCAGCAGCCCGCTTCGGATGCCGCCCACCAGCGAACTCCGCATTTGAACAATCGTCCACAATCCGCCAACCAACATGGCGCCCACGCCGATATACTTGGTCTTTTCTCCATGCATTCGAATGGCCAGAGTCAAGGCATCCATCGTTTCTGAGCCTGCCACGGGATCAATGGCCGAGCAAAGGGGGATGGCCACCAGCCAATTGCACGCCCCGCCAATACAAATGAGAACCGCAATATTCATCCCGACAATATACCCCACGGCCAGTAGGGCAGGACTGAGGAAGGAGCCAAAGTAGGCCGGAACGCCGCCCACATATCTGGCTCCCTGCACGGTTTCTTCCCAGAAAAGGAATCCCCCTGTTTTATACAGGCCGCCCGCAAGGGCCGCTTTTACAATATACCCAATGCCAGCCCCGCCCTTTTGCCCAGTCTCGAGGACCTCGGCCGTGGCGACGCCCTCCGGAAATTTTAAGTCGCCCTCGACGATCAGCGAACGTCGCAACGGAATGGTTAGGAGTACGCCAAGTATGCCGCCGAAGCCCGAAATGGCGGCCACCCACATAAAATCGAATGTTTGCCAATAATCCAGGATCAGCAGGGCCGGAAGCGTAAAAATTACGCCGGCAGCCAGCGATTCGCCGGCCGATGCCGCGGTCTGGACAATATTGTTTTCCAGGATGTTGCTGTTTCTAAACAATCTGAGAATGCCCATGGAGATAACGGCGGCCGGTATTGACGCCGAGACCGTCATGCCTGCAAAAAGACCGAGATAGGCATTCGCGGCGGCCAGCACCATGGCCAGCACAATGCCGAGCAAGACGGCTTTTACCGTGATTTCCGGCAGGGGTCTTTGCGGATTGGTTTGCATGCTTAAATCTCCTGTATCGGCCACCCGCTGGAAAAGAAGCCATCTGTTATTTTTTTAGAAAAACACTCTCCACCCTCATGATTGATCTCTCGTGAAATCCTTGATTCTAAAACTTACTGGGTGACCCCTGTCCTCGATTTATTGGGGCTTTCCATCCGAAGGTTCATATTCGTAAACCTCGATTACATGTTTTGCTTGGAAGTTAACCTTCCACCCTGCAGTGATTTTTTTCGTACAGTACGGATCATTGTCGAGGAGACCTTCGTATCCGTGATCGAACTTCTTTGTGATGCTCACCCACATCCTTTCCACTTGGTCCTCTGATCCATTTGAAAACCTAAAGAGCAGCTTTATAAGTTGCCCTTCCTTTAAATTCTCTCTGATATTTCGAGAAGGAATCCAAAAGGTGTCTGGGTACTGCTTATTCACTTCCTCTGCATCATCGAGAATATAAGTTACATTCCCTGATAAAGTGGATATGCCTTGAAAATGGGAGCGATCAATTTCATCTTCTGGTGTCTCGTTCTTATGGTCGCAACCGCAGAGAATAACTATTACAGTTGCTAAGACTATTATGGGACGCAATTCAATCATTTATGTGCTCAACGTTATTCGTAGTGGCTCCACATGCGGATGATTTTCACCGTCTTGATGTCATCTAAAACCTGATAGACGAGCCGGAGTTGAATATTAATTCTCCTTGAATATGCCCCGGCCAAGTCGCCAACAAGCTTTTCGTAGGGCGGGGGATTTTGGTATGGGTTTGTTGCTAGAACCGCGAGAAGTTTTTCGGATCGGGGCTTTAACCCGGATCGCGAAACTTTTTTTGCATCACGCTTGGCTTGGGTGGTGTAGATGAGCTTCCATTTCACCAATCCAGCTCCGTCTTGCAATTCTCTATGGGTTCCGCAAGTCCTTCCTTGATCGATTCCCCCATTCCGGGAATGGATGTTAGGTAGAGTGTTTCCTGAACGGCCTTCCAATCGCTTTCGGAAATCAGGATTGCAGAATTTCTCTTTCCTGAAATTTGAATGGGTTCGTGCGATTCCGATACATCATCGAGCAGGGTGTAGAGCTGGCGTCTTGCTTCGGTCGCTGTCAAAGTTGTCATACGGCCTCCTTGTACGCAATAACGTACGTATTCTTGCGCTTGTGTCAAACTATTTCCAAGGCAGCTCGCGTGCCCATCAACCCCGCTTGATCTGGAACATGCAGATGCTGCCGGCGATGGCGGCGTTGAGCGATTCGCAGGTTGCCGAAAGCGGGATGGTAATTTTCTTGTCGGCGAGCTGCATGAGTTTAGTGGAGAGGCCGTGGGCTTCGGAGCCGATGGCGAGAATGGTTTTTTTCGGGAACGTGGTTTTGTAGAGGTTTTCGCCGCCGTGACCGACGGTGGCAAGGAGCTCGTAGCCGTTGCTGAGCATCCGGTCGATGTCGCCGTGCGCGATGGGCCAGATATTGGCGAAGGCAAAGGAGCCCATGGTGGAGCGGATGACCTTCGGGTTGTAGGGATCGACGCCGTCGCCGTAGAGCAGGATCCCGTCGTAGCCCGCACCCACGGCGGAGCGGATGAGCGTGCCGAGGTTGCCGGGATCACGGAGGGCATCGAGCAGGAGATAGTGCCCGGTGTCGGGGAAAAACTCGAACGGGACGGGGGAGGGACGCACGATGCCGAGGATGCCTTGCGCGTTTTTAACGTCGGAAACTTTTGCGAAAAGAGGATCGGGAAGAACCACGGTGTCGACGTGGTCGGGCAGGCGCGGGTCGTTTTCCCACTCTTCGGAAATCACGAGCGTTTCGAGTTTGTATTGCCGGCTTTCGTGCGTGAGCAGAGTTTCGATCCCACGCCAGCCTTCGATGATGAAGGTTCCGCTTTCCTGTCGCGCCTTCTTGGAAGTGGCCAGCGCACGCACCTCTTTAATGAACGGGTTGGTGGCTGATGTAATTTCGCGTGTCATCCCAAAGCTCCTTTGACGGTAGGCAGATTTTTAACCACGAAATACACTGAATACACGGAAACTTATCTGCAACCTGTCCTTTCCGTGTATTCAGTGTATTCCGTGGTTTTATTAATCCGCGTACGAGGCTTGGAAACTAGCGGAGGGGCGATTAGCATGGCGAGAATTTTTACGGAAGAAACCATGATGAATGAGACTATATTAAATCAACTCCCTGCGCGGGCAACCGTGGTGCACGGAGCAAAGCTACGCGATTACACCACCTTTCAGCTGGGCGGGGCCTGTCCGGCGCTGATTACTTGTCCCGACGCGGAGTCGCTGGCGGATACGGCGAAATTATTACATACCGCCTCGGTTGAATTCTTGATCATCGGGCAGGGTTCGAACCTGCTGGTATCTGATGAGGGGATGGATCGGGTGGTGTTGCGCTACTGCGCGGAAGATGCGCCGGATGTTCAATTCGAGGGGTGCCGTGTGCGCGTTTCGGGAAATACACTGCTCGACGATCTGGCGCGGTTGGCCATCGGGCACGGCGTGGGTGATATTTCATTTTGCTGCGGCATACCCGGCACGGTGGGGGGGGCGATTGCGGGAAACGCCGGGGCGTTTGGAAAGCAGATCGGCGATGTTCTCGAATCCGTGGAGTTGCTGGATGCGGGTGGCCGCCGCCGCGAGGTGGTCGCTGAAGAGCTGGAGTTTGAATACCGTTCATCGGTTCTGAAGACCACGGGCGACGTTGTGCTTAGCGCGATGCTGAAGTTAAAGCCGGAAGAGATTAAAACGATGGAGTCGGAGCGCGAGCGCATTATGGGGCTGCGGCGCAGTAAGCATCCCGACTGGCGGTCGATGCCGTGCGCGGGCAGTGTGTTTCGCAACATTGAGCCGACCTCCGCGGCGGAGCGGCGCCAAGCGGCAGGCTGGTTTTTGGAGGAGGCTGGTGCTCGGACTTTTAGCGTGGGCGGCGCACATCTATTCGAGAAGCATGCCAACATTATCATTGCCGATTCCGGCGCTACGGCCCGTGATGTCTTTGAGCTGACCGAAAAAATGATCGCTGCGGTGCAGGAAAAATTTGGTTTTAAACTGGAGCGAGAAATTAAGCTGTTGGGAGATTTTCGACTTCGCTGAATAGCTCTTGCGTTCCCGGGCGGTTCCAAGTTACTAATCTTCCTTGCATGACGGCGAAATCCTCCAGCATTAATGACGCACAGATGCCCATGAAACCCAAGTGGAAGCTCGGCGAGGTGCGTCCGTTAACGACCGACGAGCGCGCGTCCTTTGCGATCCTTTCGCTCTACATGCTGGCCTTTTGTCTCTGTATGTTTGTCTACTGGGATTTTCTGTTGCTGAAGGTGCTGGGTGTGACCGTTGCAGTGGGCGGCGTCTTTTTATTCGTGGCAGCCTTTTTCAATACCGAAGCACGGGGGCAGAGTAACTCCATCCATCCGTTGCGATCCTATCTTCTCAGTGTATTCATTATGTTGGTGGTGTTGTTTTCGGTCCGTTTGGTCGGAGGCATGATCACGAGCTCCGTTTGGGCGGTCGCCGTGTTCTATGGCGGACTGCTTGCTTCTCTGATTATTTTCCGCAAGGCATTGGTACAGGTGGCCACCACACTGTTACTGGTGGTGTTTCTATTCGTTACCATCAACAACGGGCAAGACGTGCTCGCCGGGCATATGCGGTTCAAAGATGCCGTCCGGCAGAGCGGTCACGTCATTTTTCAGATCGGGCCCATCCAGGATGTGGCCAACATGCTCGTGGCTGGAAACTATATGGGCTACCTCTCCCGCATCGACTACCGCGACGAGCAGATCAATATTCTCGCGGTCCGCACGGTGATCGGTACCAACGATGATGAGTTGAAGAAAACCAAGGCCATCCTAAGTTTCGTGAGTAACGAAATCCACTATGTCTCCGACCCAGCGGACGGGGTTGAATATGCCAAGGATCCAATCAATACCCTGATCTCCGGGGGAGGGGATTGCGAGGACCAGACCCTGTTGCTTTGCACCATGCTCGAATCGGTCGGCGTGAAAACCTATATTGTTTTTAGCGATACGCACGTGTTTGCTCTCGTCCGATTTAGTCATAATTATCCAGAATTAACCGTTGCCCCACATGTGTATGTGGACGGAAGCCCTTGTTATGCCCTCGACGCCGCCGATCCGGGCGCAACCATTGGTCGGAGTGCATCGCCACCGAGCCAGGTGAAGCGGGTTTTTGATGTGCGCGAAAAAGCGCCTGTCCACTTCTTGCGATATGGCAGTGCCGATGCCCCTGTTTCAAACTAAAGAAAGGAACCTTATGCCGATTCGAGAATACAGTGCCACTGATCAAAAAAAATCCTGCGCCCATTGCAAGGAAGGGTTCGAATTGGTGGAAACGCTTGACGCGCCCTCCGAGGAAATCTGCCCCGAATGCGGCCACCCGGTGCAACGTCAGATTTCCGCCCCGAGCGTCGGCGGTTCCGATTCCGGCTTCGACGACCGCGCCAAGAGCGCCGGCTTCTCCAAGCTTAAAAAACTTGGCCACGGCGAATACGAAAAGAAATATTGATGCAAAAGCTAGACGGTCAGATTGAGCGAGTCGTTTTCCGCAACGAGGAAAACGGCTTTTGCGTGTTGCGGGTGAAAGTCCGCGGCCATAAGGAATTGGTGACGGTTACCGCCACCGTTCCCACCATCAATTCCGGCGAATGGATGACCGCCGATGGCGAGTGGTTTACCGATCCGCGCCACGGTGCGCAGTTCAAGGCCGAACAGATGCGCATGTCCAAACCCGATACGCTGGAGGGCATCGAAAAATACCTAGCGTCGGGTCTGATCAAAGGCATCGGCAAAAAGTATGCCGAGCGACTGGTAAAAACCTTTGGGCGCGAGGTCTTCGACGTCATCGAAAACTCCTCCGGCAAGCTGCTCAACGTGGAGGGGATCGGCCGGCAGCGCAAAGACAATATTAAGCGGGCTTGGGACGAGCAAAAGAGCGTCCGGCAAATCATGGCCTTCCTCTTCAGCCACGGGGTCAGCACCACGCGCGCCTTCCGCATCCACAAGGTTTATGGCGACAAGGCCATCGAGCTTGTTCAGCGTGATCCCTACTGCCTCGCACGTGACATCCGAGGCATCGGCTTCCTCATCGCCGACCAGATTGCCATGAAGCTGGGCATTGCCAAGGATTCCGATCTGCGCGCCCGCGCCGGGCTGGAGTTTACGCTGGGCGAACTGACCGCCAACGGTCACTGCGCCTACATCCGCAACGACCTCCTTTCGCGCGCCGCCGAGTTGCTGGCCATCGACTTGGTTATTGTCGAGAAAGCCCTCGACCACTCTCTTGAGAACGAGCGCCTAATCCAACGCGCCAATTTTGCGGGAGAGGAACTCATCTACCTGCCCAAGCTCTACTTCGCCGAAATCGCCCTCGCCAAAAGGCTCCAGCTTCTGGCAAGTGGCAAGCACCCGTGCCCGTCCGTCGATGTTGCTAAGGCGCTCGCGTGGGTACAGAAGCAAACCGGTATTGAACTCGCCACCGCCCAGCGCGCCGCACTCAAGACCGCCGTCGAATCCAAGGCGATGGTGATTACCGGTGGCCCCGGCGTCGGCAAGACCACGCTGGTCAACTCGGTGCTGATGATTCTCAAGGCCAAAAAAATGCGCGTCGCGCTCTGCGCCCCCCCCGGCCGCGCCGCCACGCGCATGGCCGAAACCACCGGCATGGAAGCCAAAACGATTCACCGGCTGTTAAAATACAATCCCGGAACCGGCGGCTTCGTCCACTGCGCCGAAACCCCGCTGGAATGCGATGTGCTGATTGTCGATGAATCCAGCATGATTGATATTGTGTTGGCCTCGCAACTGGCTGATGCCATTCCGCTGCACGCCGCGCTCATCATCGTCGGCGATGCCGACCAGCTGCCCTCCGTCGGTCCCGGCCGCGTACTGCAAGACATCATCCATTCAAAGAAGATTCCCGTGGCGCACCTCGACGAGGTGTTCCGGCAGGCGGCCACCAGCCGCATCATTACCAACGCCCACAAAATCAACCAAGGGCAGATGCCGGAATTTCCCGAAGCGCAGGAGACCTCCGACTGCTACTTCGTCGAGGCCGACGACCCCGCCAAGGCCGTCACCCTGCTCGGCAAGCTGATCAAACAGTCGATCCCCAAAAAGTTTCGCTTCAACCCCATGGAAGAGATCCAAATTCTCACGCCCATGCAGAAAGGTGAGCTGGGTGCACGCAACCTCAATCAGGTGTTTCAGCAGCTGCTCAATCCGACCGGCGATGAGGTCGAACGCTTTGGCTATGTCTACCGCACCGGCGACAAGGTGATGCAGACCGAGAACGACTATGACAAAGAGGTCTACAACGGCGACATGGGCCGCATCGAAAAAATCGACTCCGAGGCGTCCGAGCTTATCGTCGACTTTGATGGCCGCAAGGTGATGTACGACTTTCGCGAGCTCGACGAGCTGGTACTCTCGTACGCCATCACCATTCACAAAAGCCAAGGCAGCGAATACCCGTGCGTTATTATTCCGCTGCACACCCAGCACTATGTCCTTCTGCAGCGCAGCCTGATCTACACCGCCCTGACCCGCGCCAAGAAGCTAGT
>JAUXGY010000037.1 GCA_030621805.1 Kiritimatiellales bacterium
CCGGCGGCGTCGAGTTGGACGGAGTGGTCGATCACGAGATCAACAGGGATGAGCGGCTCGATCTGCCCCGCATCTTTTCCGGCCTTTTGCATGGCGGAGCGCAGAGCGGCGAGATCGACCACACAGGGAACGCCGGTAAAATCCTGCAACAATACGCGGGCAGGCATGTAGGGAAGTTCTTCCTTTTCAATCGTTGGTGTCCAGTTGGCGAGCGCCGTCACCTGCTCCGGAGTATAGGCCGGATGGCCTTGCATGCGAACCAGCGACTCAATCAGAATTTTGACGGACTTCGGGGTTTTCGAGAGATCGCCGTAGCCCTTTTCTTCCAAGGCCTTGAGGCTGAAGTAACCCACTTTCTTGCCGGAGGAAAGCTCCAGCTCCTTTTTCGCAAAATCGAATGTGCTCATAATATGATCGTCCTTGTTTTGAATGGGGAGAACGGGAAAACTAGTATTTGGAGGCGCAGGTGTCAATTATGGAGCAATTCCTATGTATCTGAGGAAAAGTCTTCTCCACGCCCGCAGCAGTATTTGATGATGCCCGAAATGGAATCGGCTGAAATGCCGCGCCAGAAGACCAACCATTTCCCAGCGGCGTGATGACCGTCGGCTTGGTTGTGATACCATGTGTTAAAGGGGTTGGAGATATTGGAGCGCCAGAAGAGGGCATCGTGGTTGCGGGAGACCTCGCGCCACAGTTCCATGGCGACCCCTTCGCCACGCGCCTCCCGTCCCACGGCAAATTTGGAAAGATAGAGTCCTGCGGGTTGCTGTTCGAGCAACACGGCCCCGCGATAGTTCCTTTCGATATAAGCGTCGCTAACGCGACCGAGGAAAGCCGTATCCGTCAGCTGCCTGCCAAAGCTTTCTTCGAGAAGAGCAAGCAACCGTTCCCGGCCGACCCCTTCCAGCCCATGGAAGTGCTTGATCTCGCTTCCCTTTCGGAACAACGTTCCCGAACCTTTTACCGTAAAAATTTCCTGAAGCAGATTGAGCGGTGAGGTTACCGAAAGATGTACGCCCGGTCGCTCGTTCAGAATTGTTTTTCCAAGGGACGGAAAATCGAATTCCAGTGGCTCAAGAGGCTGGAAGTTTTTCTTATGGGTGTAGACATGCGGCAACAACTCCCCGGAGGTGTTTTTCAATCCACCGGCCGCCCGAATAAAATGAACCCGCTTGGCCACACCGGGAAGCAAAGCCATCAAAGCCTCTTCCAACTCAACCTTTTCGGCCACGAGTACCGGTACTTTCTCGGCAGCATGCGACCGCTGAATGAATTCCTCTACCCTGTCGATACCGAGCGGATGAAAGCGGAAAACGGGTTCGATCGCCAACGCGGCCTGCATCTTAGCCGCTTCTTCGCCACACAGCAGGATGGCGGGGGCGAGCTCAAGCCGAAGCAGAAAGTGCAGGTCGAACGCCAGCACCTCGGCGCCGGTCTCGATGCTTCCAAGGTCGGGACAGAGCAAGGCGAAACAGGCGGCTTGGTCGGCGCGGAACTTATCGAGATAAAACTCGTATTCCTCCCGCCGCCCAATGCTGTCGAGAAACAGCCGTATCGTTTTATTCAACGTAATCATGGGGGAAAGGCTACCACGGAATACACAGAATACACGGAAAATCAGACACCCTCCTTCCGTGTATTCGGTGTATTCCGTGGTTCAAATCAGAGAGCTAGTTTGGTTTTTCTGGAAAGGCGTTTGAGCTTACCGGAGAGGGCGACCCTCTTAACGTGTGACATCCGGTCGACGAGCAGGATACCATCGAGATGGTCGAGCTCGTGCTGGATGGCGCGGGCCAGCAATCCCTTCGCATGAAGGGTCTGCGGCGTTCCATTCTTGTCGATATATTCGGCATCCACTTCGTACCAACGTTCCACATTGGCAAAGATATCAGGGAAACTCAGGCAACCCTCGGGGCCAACCTGCACATCGTCCGTATGCCCGGTAATCTTGGGATTAATGAAAACCAGCGGCATTTCAACCTCGGGATTTTCACACACGCCCTCCTCATCGATATCGCTGTCCGGCGGAATATGGATAACAAACATGCGCTCGGTACGCCCAACCTGCTCGGCAGCAAGGCCAAGGCCGCATTCCGTATGCATGGTCACAAACATTTCCCTCGCCAGCTCGCGGATCTCATCGTTAACGTCGCTCACTTCCACTGCTTTTTTACGAAGGACGGGATTCCCATAGGTACAAATCGGTAAACTCATAGCCGCAAGGTTTTCATGAAGTTCAGATGTATTGTCAATTGAAATTGAGAAGACTCCCGGATCGCGCTATACCCTGTTCCCATGAATATCCCCCGCCCAACTTGCATTGTTTTTGCCGCATTCAATGCCCGCTATGCCCACTCTTCGTTTGGGGCCCGCTACCTACTCGCGAATATAGGCGTACTGAAAAAAGAAAGTCGCTTGCTGGAATTCGACCTTCAAATTCAGCCTCGCGTGGCGGTGGAGAAACTTCTCGCACAGAACCCGCGCATCGTCGGCATCGGTTGCTACATCTGGAACATCGAGCTCGTCACCAAGGTGGCCGCCCTGCTTAAAGCCATCCGCCCGGAAATCAGTATCATTCTCGGGGGTCCCGAGATCTCCTACGAAACCGAAGCGCAGGAAATCTTCCAATACGCCGACCACATCATCTGTGGCGAAGGCGAGATCGAGTTCCCGAAGCTCTGCCGAAAAATTATTAAACACGAAGGCACGAAGAACACGAAAATCGAAAGATCGACGGGCTCCCCTTCGTGCTCTTCAAATCTTGGTGAAAAAATCCTCCATGCCGCCCCCGTGGATGTGTCGCAAATCTCCCTACCCTACGACCTCTACACCGACGAGGATATTGCCCACCGCGCAATCTATGTGGAGGCCTCGCGCGGTTGCCCGTTCCGGTGCGAATATTGCATGTCGTCGCTCGATCCCGCCGTCCGCTACTTCCCGGAAGAAAAGCTTTTTTCCGCGCTGGAGAAACTGATCGACCGAGGGGTGCAACACTTTAAGTTTGTTGACCGCACCTTCAATCTCGATATGGACCGCGCCCTAAATCTCCTTTCTTTTTTCCGCACGCGACACCACCCCGGCCTGATGCTGCACTTCGAAGTCATCCCCTCTCAACTCCCTGACGAACTTATGGCTGCCATCAAAACCTGCCCGCCCGGCATGCTTCAATTTGAGGTCGGAATCCAGACGTTTAACGAGGCCGTGGCGCACCGGATCCAGCGACCGCTCGACATTAAGAAGATAGAGAACAACATGCGCCGCCTGCGCGAAGAAACCGATGTGCATATTCATTCCGATCTCATTGCCGGACTCCCCGGCGAAGACCTCGCCAGTTTCGAACTCGGCTTCAATCGCCTGCTCGCCCTTAACCCGCAAGAGATCCAGCTTGGCATTCTTAAACGGTTGCGTGGCGCGCCGATCGCCCGGCATTCCAAAGACTGGAATATGGTCTACAGCCCGCACGCCCCCTATGAAATCCTACAAACCAGTCTTATCTCATTTGAAGAAATGCAACGTATCAGCCGCTTTGCCCGCTTTTGGAATCTGACCGTCAACAACGGCCAGTTCGTCCATACCGCACCCCTGATCTGGAAGGATCAATTCTCGCCCTTCGCCGCCTTCATGCAGTGGAGCAACTGGCTCTACGCAAAAACCAACAGCACCGGTAATCTGCATATGCTGCGCCTCTCCAAGCTACTGATGGAATTCCTTGTAGAAGAAAAAGGGATGGGCGAAAAAACCGTCGGCAAATCGCTTTCGTCCGACTACCAGCGCGGCAACCGTCCCGACGTCCCCGGCTTCCTCAAAGAGTTTGGGCTAAAGGGGAGCAGGCGAGCCGCCTGCGATACGAAAGCTGTACCGCAGGCGGCTCGCCTGCCCCGCCAATCACGACACCAAACCGGTTTGTAACGACTTATTTCCTTGTGTTGGCAACTATTGTCGTTACAATCGCCGCGAATTAAGAGGATTGTCGTTACGATATGCCCGGAAAACCTTTCCAGTCAAAATTGGCTCCCCACGAGGAAGAGATCCGTTCTCTGCTTCAGGAAGGGACAAGCTATCGTCGTATTGCGGCGCAATTGAACGAACAATATTCACTCGCCCTCTCCCACAACGCCGTCTTTTCCTTCATGAAAACACGCCTCAAAAAGAAGCCCGCCCATAAACAATTCCACGACGGGCTCCCGCGCGATATACGAGAATCATTGCTGAAGCAAGTAGCGGCCGTCTGGACCCACGAATCCACGGCCATCGAAGGCAATACGCTAACGCTGGGCGAAACCCTCCTGGTGCTCGAACACGGATTGACCATCAGCGGGAAACCCCTCCGGGAACATCAGGAGGTCTACGGCCACGCCCGCGCCATCGATCTGATCAACGAAATGGTCCAAGCCAACTCCATTGCCGAAGACGACCTCTTCGATCTTCACAAAGCGGTGATGGATAATTCGGCGTTGGACTACCTCCGGCCTATCGGCAACTGGAAGCGGGAGGAGAATGGAACCACCGGCATGAAGGATGGTAAAGTCATCTATATGGAATATGCCTCCCCGTCCGACACGCCTCCCCTGATGTCGCGTTGGCTTATGGAATTCAACCAACGGCTCGACGGAGCCAGCACCGCCAAGCAAGCCATCGAGATTTATGCCTGGACACACCTTTCGTTCGTGCGCGTCCATCCCTTCTTCGATGGAAACGGGCGCATGGCTCGCCTGCTGGCCAACCTCCCCGTGCTGCGGGGCGGATTCCCGCCCATCGTAATCGATGTCGCCAATCGCGCGCACTACATCGAACTTCTTTGGGCCTATGCCATCCACCTAGGCACCATCAAGCGAGATTCAGAATTTGTGCCGAAACACCGCATCGTCGATCAGTTTGAAGAACTGCTGAAATCCAACTGGAACGAAACGCTCGAAATGGTAAAAGCCGCCCGAGATCGGCAGAAAATACGGGAACAAAAATGACAACAGAAAATAAAAATAATGGCGGCCAACTCAATCTGTTTATTGCCGCAAAAGATTCCGATATCGTCTGTACATGGGTACGCGAGGTGTTGGAGAAAGAACCCGTCGAGACCACGCAACCCTATGCCGAGAACTCGCGGATCGAGATCTATTTCGACACTCTGCTCGAAGCACAGATTGCAAAAGGGGCGTTGCCGCCCGAACTCCCCATCCAGATAGCCGATGCAAAAGAATACAAAGCCGAGGATTGGACCACCTTCTGGCGGCACCACTTCAAAACCACGAACCTCGGCCAAAACCTGCGCATCGTTCCTGAATGGGAAAAAGTGCCCGATGACGAAAAAATAAACATTGTCATCAACCCCGGCCTCAGCTTTGGAACCGGCGGGCACTTTACCACCCAATTTTGTCTTGAAGCGCTCGAAGAGACCTTCCAAACCTTGGATCCCCAAACCATGATCGATGCCGGAACCGGCAGCGGCATCCTCTCCATCGCCGCAAGTAAACTCGGCATCCCGAAAATTGAGGCCTTCGACTACGATCCCGTCTGCGTCGAGCAATGCCTCGAAAATGCCGTGCGCAACGGTGTGGGCGGGAAGATTAATTTTTTCCAGGCCGATGTGCTGGAGCCGGGCTGGTATTCCGAGCCCGCCGACCTCGTCTGCGCAAACATTCTGACCTCGGTTCTGCTTGACGCCGCGCCGCTGATTAAACGCTCCACAAAAAAGCGAATCCTGCTCAGCGGTATTCGCGAGATCGAGGCCGACGCCGTGGCCGACACCTTCGTCCAGCTCGGCTGCCGCGAAGTTTCCCGCGACGGTGATGGCCAATGGTGCGGACTGGTGATTGATGTGTAGACGATGCTTCCAGCTTCGTTGCAAATGAGGGACTGGTTTTGATGACCCACAAAAAATATAAAAACAAACAAACGAATTTTCTAGACGGAATACTCAGCATACTGGCTATTGGACTAGCCCTTGCCTCAGGACTTGGATTCCTCGGAAGATTATTTTGGTTCTTCGATCTCTTCGCGCACTTCCGAGTGCAGTACATGCAACTCTGCTTGGTGCTGATCGGGATTGCCCTTTGGCGACGACAGAACAAACGGGCGGTTGCGTTGGTTCTGCTGGCCAGCCTCAACTATGCCTTCGTTCTGCCGCTCTATTTCGGCAAACCCGTCCCGCCAACCGAGAAACCCATCCGTGCCATGCTGATGAATATTAACGCGGCCAACGGAAATACGGAACAGGTGCTCAATGCCATTCGTGCCGCCGACCCCGACCTCCTGCTCTTGGAAGAGGTCACCCCAAGATGGGCGGCCGAATTGGCCGTGTTGAACAACGACTATCCCCACCGCATCGCGGAGCCGCAGGCTGGATGCTTTGGCATCATGCTGCTGAGCAAAGTTCCGCTGGAACGTGGTGAGGTCATCGAGATGGGCACATCGAATGTGCCGTCAATTCTTGCGGAAGCACACTTCTCTCAAGGGGTGGTTTCGAGCATTGGAACCCACCCCCTTCCCCCCATCGGAGCTGAAATGTCCCTCCACCGGAACAACCAACTAAAGGAACTTTCAAAATATGCCATGTGGAAAGACCGCCCAACGTTACTGATTGGCGATCTTAACGTCTCGCCGTGGTCTCCGTACTTCCGTGATCTCCTCGCAGAATCTGGTTTAAAAAACAGCATGAAGGGATTTGGTTTCCAGCCCACATGGCCGAGTAACCGCCGACTCCTGCGCATCCCGCTCGACCACATGCTCCACTCGCCCGACATCACCATTCACAACCGTGCGGTGGGTGGCGATGTGGGCTCGGATCACTTCCCGGTGATCGTGGATTTTTCAATATTGTAGACGCGCGGTGATCTTTCGTTCCTCAAGAATGGCTTCGCGCCAGCCGCGTTTAGGAAGAACACATAAACGACTCTATCCGTTGCAATGTCGAAGGCAACGCACAAGCCCTCCCCAACGCGGCAAGATGCCGCGTCTACGCTAAAAGAACCCACGATCATCAGTGAGTAGATCTTCCGGAATTTCTTCGAGGAAGCGAGAAGGGTCTAGGAAAATCATGCCGCCGTCGCGCTGGCGGCGCACCATCGGCGAGCAGAGGAAGAGTTGATCTTCGGCGCGGGTGACGGCGACGTAGAAGAGGCGGCGCTCTTCGGAATCGCCCACTTCCTCGATCGCTTTTTTGCTGGGAAACATGTCTTCGTTGAGGAACAGGATGAAGACCGCTTTCCACTCCAGCCCTTTGGCCTGATGGATGGTGCTCAGGCGTAGTGCGTCCTGGTTTTCTTCTTCGGAGGGGGCTTTGGAGCCGTCGTTGTCGAGATTGGAAAGTAGGGCGATTTCGGAGAGGAAGGCTTCGGTGGAATCAAATTTGACGGTGAAGTCGATCAGGCCATCAATATCTTCGGCGCGGAATTTATGGTTGTCGAAGTTTTCGACCATGTACTCTTTATAGAAGGCCTTGACGAAACGGAAAATGACTTCGCCGGGGTCGTTCTGGAGATGGTCCTCGCGGTAGGCCAAAAAGAGAGGTTTAAGTTCTTCCCATCCCTCGCGGGCGGCTTTCGGGAGAGCGGCGATGAGCTCTTCGTGGATTTCCGACCGCTGGAGGTTTACGCGTCCGCCCAGCTTCCTGAATATTTTGAGTGAGGTCTTTTTTCCGACCTTTGGAAACATTTCCAGCAGACGGGTGAAGGCTAGTTCGTCGGATGGATTAACCAACAGTTTGAGTACGGTGCAAACATCTTTAACGTGCGCCTGTTCGAAGAAGCGGACGCCGGAGGTGACGACATAGGGCATTTGTGCGCGGGCGAGTTCCATCTGGAGCTCCATGGCGTGGAAGTGCGCGCGATACAAAATACAGATCTCGGAAAGCGGCGTGCCCTTGCGGTTCAACTCCATGGCCCGTTCGATCACATACCGCGCCTGTACCGAGCCATCGCGCACTTTAGCGAGATGCGGCATGGCTTGGCTTTCGCGCACCGCCTGCAGTTCTTTCTGAAACTGGTCGGGGTTTCCCGCGATCACCTCGTTGGCGACTTCAAGGATCTCGGGTGTGCTTCGGTAGTTGATCTGGAGTTTGAAGGTCTGCGCACCGGGATAGGTTTTTTCAAAATCGAGGAAATTGCGGGAGTCAGCGCCTCGCCACGAGTAAATACTTTGAAAATCGTCACCCACCACCATTAGATTTCCGTGGACCTGAACCAGAAGGTTCACCAGTCCAGCCTGAATGGCATTGGTATCCTGATACTCATCGACGAGCACATATTTAAACTCCTCTTGATAAAAGCTTCGGATCTTTTCGTTTTCAGCGAGTAGCTTGTGCGCGAAAATCAGCAGGTCATCGAAATCCATGGAGTTTGAGTCTTTCTTGCGGGACTGGTAGCGGGCGTGCACGTTGAGCACATCGTCAGGCGCAACCTCGGAATGTTCGAACCGCTCGTCGACGGCGGCGGAGAGATCGCCCATCCGGCCACTCACCACACCAAACAGACTGAGCAGCACATCGGGTTTCGGGAAATGTTTTTTGTCCATTTCCAGCTCATCCGCGCAGGAGCGCATGAGTTTCTTCGCATCGTCGGCATCGAGGATGGTGAAGTCCTTTCCGAAGCCGATCGAGTCGGCGTGGGAGCGCAGGAGACGGTTCGCAAAGGAGTGGAAGGTGCCGCTATAGCCGCTGTTGAAGCGTCGTTGAACGAGGGTCTCGGCGCGGGTGAGCATCTCCTTGGCAGCTTTGTTAGTGAAAGTGAGCAACAGGACTTCCCACGGCTGGACATTTTTCTCCGTCACGAGATAGGCGAGGCGATAAATCAGGGTACGGGTCTTGCCGGTTCCGGCGGCCGCGATCACCAGCGCCGATCCGTCGGGGGCGGTGACGGCGACATACTGTTCTTCGTTAAGTTCGTCCTTAAAATTCATGCGCAGGAAGTTATCGAAATACCGATGAAGGTTCCAGCTTCGTCTACGACTTGTCGGCAAACTCGCGCAGGGTGATGCGGTCGAGAGTGATATTGGCGGCGGAAAGGATCTCTTCCATGGTGTGGTCTTTGGCCAGACCAAGCTCTTCGGGCGAGGCTCCATGGGTGATCATCAGATCATAGATTTTCTTGGCGGTGATATTTTCCGGGGCCTGCAACAGGGCATAGCGGGTTTCCCCTTCAGTGCCGACGGAGCCCAACAGATGGGCGCTTTCGAGCACCCGAACCACCTCATTCATGAGACGCACCGGAATGTTTTTTTTCCGGGCATAGGCTTTGGCGTCGAGCGAGGCTTCCGAGCCTTGAAAGATTCGGACCGCTTCCTGCATGGTAGAAAAGGCGACCCAGAGCTTGGAAACCATATTGGCGTGGACGGAGGATCGTTCCTGCGCATAGGTATCGCGATTCTGGATGGCAAAAGCAAACTCGGCTCCAAAGAGCAGGATGACCCAGTTGAGGTGCAGCCAAAAGAGAAAGATCGGGATGGAAGCAAAAGAACCGTAGATGGCATATTTCTGAAACAGGGTGGTGCTAAACTTCAGAACAATCGCCTGCACTACAATAATGAGAAGTGCACTGGAGATCCCGCCCGATGCCGCCGCTTTAAAGCCCACCTTTGTATTGGGCAAAAACATAAAGACGGCCACAAAGGCCAGCGCAAGAATCAACACCGGAGCCAATTGAATAAACCAGGAGGCCAACATTCCCAACCATTCCACTTCCCCGGCAAACGCCTGGATGGCCGCCGAACTGGTGTTGGCCACCAGCATCAGGGCCGGAGCAATCACGATCACCAAAAGATAATTCCGGATTTTTTGGCCCACGGCTCGGGATGCCTGCACGCCCCATATCTGATTGAAGGATTCCTCTATCCCACTAAGAAGCTTGAATATAATGATCAGAAAAACAACGCCGCCCACCGAGCCTAGTGCCGCTGGATTGATTCCTCCGACAATCTCCAATACGTTATGGAGAAAGGTTTGGATCTGTTCCGGCATTTCCGCCGAAAACTTGAGAACCGATTCCTCTGCCGCCGTAAATCCAATCGCTTTGCCGACCGAGAAAAC
>JAUXGY010000285.1 GCA_030621805.1 Kiritimatiellales bacterium
GGAATATCGTCCCAGTCGCCCTCGACCTTTTCCGGCAGGACGATGTTGTTCCAATCGTACGGTTCGTAGTAGGCCCTCGGCGAAACGAACGGAACGTGCGGACGCACAAAACCCACCGCCAGAAAGAACGGTTCGTCCTTATGCTTTCGCAACAGCTCACAGGCCTTCTTCGCGGTCTTGCCGTCGGAATGCACCATGTCGTCGCCATCGGCCTTGACCAGCTCCAGCGTGTTGCCGCCTTTGTCCGGCTTGGTGCGATCTGGGTTCTTTTCCAGCAGTTCGCCATCACCCGGCGCCTTCCACTCCGGTCCCTGGCTGTTGAAGCGCTCCATCCACGAAAACTCGTCGTCCGCTCCGTTGTCGCCCCTCTCAATGCCGCCCGGTACGCCCATGTGGTAAATCTTGCTGACCCGCGCCACATAGTATCCGTTGTCGATGAAATGCTGCGACCACGTTGCGCGGTCGCCAATATTTTTGCGTCCGCTCACATAGCCAAAGGTTCCAGTAGCGTGGGGATAGTAGCCCGACATGAACGACGCGCGCGACGGCCCGCAGACCGGGAACTGGCAGTAGGTGTGGGTATAGCGCGTACCCGCCGCGGCCAGTCGATCAATGTTTGGCGTTTGGCATGCCTTATTTTCGTAGCACGAGAGCGCCGTCGCCGTCAGATCATCCGAAATAATAAACAGCACATTCATGCGTGGTTTCGCCGCACTAAAACTTGAAATGGCCACGGCAATAATCAACAAACCGAATAATCGTCTACTTCTCATTATAGTCCTCTCCGTTAATGCTACAAACCACTGAACGCATCCAAGCATCCAGTTCTTTCTGCATGTGCTCGAAGCGCTGTTTGTATTCAGGATGGGTAGAAAGATCGGTCTGCTCGTTGGGGTCGTTTCCGAGATGGTAGAGCTCGTAGGTTTTTCCATTAATGCGGTGGAGCTTCCAAGGCCAATCGTTCCACGCGGCGTGCCCGGTCGTGGTATCCTCAGGGAACTGCGGAAATTCATCGATATCCTTGCGCATGCGTTCCGGATTGTGTGGAAGCGGCGCGCCGGCCTTTTGTTTTTCCATAATCTCTTTCAGGATTTGGTCACTACGAGTGGACTGGCCGCCCTGAAAGCTATGCCAAACCCCCATGGGCTTGGCGCGGCGAACCATGCTTCCATCAAACACGCCGCTCACATCAACTCCATCGAGCGGATGGGGAAGATTGGACTCGATGCCCGCCATGGCGAGCAAGGTTGGAAACATGTCACAGGTATTCACCGGTACGCTCGTACGTCCGTGCAGTTTTTTTGCGGGCCATTCAATGATGCCCGGCACCCGCAGGCCACCTTCGTAGATCTGGCCCTTCTTTCCGCGCCCACCGGAGCTTTCCTTCAACAGGCCGCCGTTATCGCTACAGTACCAGAGGATCGTATTTTGGGCGACACCCATCTCCTTCAGCGCCCGTCGCAGGCGACCGACCTGCTGGTCGAGCAGGGAGATCTCCCGAAAATATCCGGCGTTCTTTTCGCCTTCATACAGGCCAGGGCCATCGGGAACTTCGCGGTGCGGAGCGTGGGGCGAAGGAAACCACACGACCGCAAAGACAGGTCGCTCGCCATCCTTGTGCTTTTCAAGGAACTCGATGGCATCGTCCATGAGGATCACCGAGCCCTTTCCCTTCCGGTGTTCGATGGTTCCGTTGCGGCTTAAATATGGATTATTATCGAAAAAATTAAGGCCGATCGCCCATTCGTCGAACCCCATGGCAGAGGGGTTGGCCGACGAGCCGGGTTGTCCGGAACCAAGATGCAGTTTCCCGAAAATGCCGGTCACATATCCGGCGGCCTTCAATGTTTCGGCCATCGTGGTTTCCTGCGGGCGCATGTACCGGCCATGGTTGGGAACCTTGGTACGGATGGGATGACGTCCGGTCATAATGCTCGCACGGGTGGGCGAGCAGACAGGTGCGGCGGCGTAAAAGCGGTCGAAAACAAACCCGTCGCGCGCCATCGCATCGAGTGCAGGGGTCTTCACTATAGGGTGACCGTTGTACCCCGTATCGCCCCACCCCTGATCATCGGCCATGACCAGAATAATATTCGGGCGCGACGCATCCGCTCCGAGACTCGAAGCAGCCAGCCCCATCAGCACCATCCCCAACGCAGAAAACAACTTCTTTTTCATACTCAAATTCCTGACTCCTAAACTACCACCAACCGACGAACCCCCGGCACCGAACCGGACATCCTCATGGAGATCATCTAACAAAAAAGGGTGCCGAATCGGCACCCTTTTCTCAAGACGAAAGAAAGCGGCCTACTGCTCCGCTTCGATCGCCGAAACCAGCTCGGCTTCCTGCTTGAGGCCAACAAACTGCTGCTTGTTTTCGCCATCCTTGAGAATGACCAGCGTGGGGATCGAACGAATACCGAACTTGGCCGCCAGATCGGGAGCCTCATCCACATTCACCTTCGCGATCACCGCCTTGTCGCCTACCGCCGCTGCCACCTTTTCGAGGATCGGAGTCTGCATCTTGCAGGGGCCGCACCACGGGGCCCAGAAGTCGACAAGCACAACGCCAGTCTTCGTGGCTTCTTCATAGTTACTTCCATTAAGATCAATTACACCTTCTGCCATTTTATCTCTCCTGTTTGGGTTTTCAAATGAGACGGATTATCTTCCGATCCGTTCAAAAATCAATTAAATCCCTACCATTTATTCGGATGAATCCGCTCTTTGTCATAGCGATCCTCTGGTGGCAATACCTCGTTCGGCACGCCCATTGCCAGCAGTGCAAATGGAGTGATGGCTTCCGGAACACCTAGAATCTTGCGGCAGATCTGCACGCGCTCATCGAGCGGATAGATTGCGACCCACACGCAGCCAATTCCGATGTCGTGCGCGGCCAGCTGCATGTTCTGCGCAGCGCAGGAACAATCCTGCGGCCAGAACCCGGGATAGATCTCTTTCGACTCGTCGCCGCAGACCATCACCAAAAAGGTCGACTCGGCCAGCATTTCCGTTCCGCCCATTTCGGTGAATTGTTTGATCATTCCGGGATCGTCAATCGTCACGAAGTGCCATGGGCGGGCGTCCGCCGCCGACGGCGCATTCATCGCCGCCTCCAAAATAATTCGTCGCTCCTGCTCCGTCACCGGTTCGCTCGTCCAGGCCCGGATGCTCCGGCGCGTCATAATGGCTTTGATGGTTTCCATGAAAAACTCCTTTCCTTAAAGCCAAAGGGTACAACGGATAAGTCGGCGGGAAAACATGAAATACCAGAGACTTTTATACCGATTATTTGATATAGTATTCTATATATTTATACCGAATTATAGCCATTTAAGGGTCTTTTTATATAGTATACTATATCAAAAAAC
>JAUXGY010000110.1 GCA_030621805.1 Kiritimatiellales bacterium
GCAGGGAAGGGTGGATATTGACGATGCGCCCGGTGTATGCGGTGAGCAGACCGTCCTTCACGATCCGCATGAAACCTGCCAGCGCAATGAAGTCGACGTCGTGCGCCTTTAAGGTTTGAAGAACAACCTGTTCTCCCTCGCCATCGAGTTTTGTTTTAAAAGGGGCGCAGTCAAAATAGATCGCAGGAATGTTATGCTTTCTGGCGCGTTCGAGGATGAATGCATCTTCAACATCCGACAGCACGCACTGGATTTGAGCATCCAGCGTTCCCGCTTTGATAGCATCAATAATCGCCTGACAGTTTGTGCCCGACCCCGATCCAAAAATGGCCAACTTCAACATGTTCCCGCTCCGTTTGTTTTAACCACGAAATACACCAAATACACAAAAACCAGTCCTGAATAATTTCGTGTATTTGGTGTATTCCGTGGTTAGATCCCGTTTGTTTTTTTTCAATTAGTGCAGATTAGTGGTTTATGAATTTCCGTTGCAAAGATATTGTGTTGCGAACTTTTTAACAACCAAAGACAGGGACGATACTATGCATTTAAAAATTAAACCACTTAACGATACCGCCCGCGAGATCTACTCCGATCACGGCCACTTCCACGAGGGCGACGCCGGCCTCGATCTCTACGTACTCGAAGACATCACCATCGAACCCGGCGAAACCAAGGCGATCAAGCTAGGCATCGCCTGCGAGCCGGAAGACGGTCGCGCATACTATCTGATGCCACGTTCAAGCATCTCCAAAACCCCGCTGCGGCTGGCAAACTCGATCGGCCTGATCGACGGGGGTTACCGCGGCGAGCTCATGGCCATGTGCGATAATATTAAAGGCTTCTCTTACACCGCCGAAAAAGGACAACGCCTCTTCCAAGTCGTCGCCTGTGATTGCACCCCGATCTACTACGAAATGGTGGAAGGTCTTTCCGAAACCACCCGTGGTGCCGGCGGCTTCGGAAGCACCGGTAAATAAGTAAAGCAAAGTGTTGCGTGAGATGTGTTGGTTTAGGACAATGCCCTCACTATGCAAAAAGGTGATAGGCAGCTTGATCGTTCCGGTTTGTTCGGACGAGTCGTTTCGATCCTCGAAACCTCTCGGGCCAACGTCGTTCGTTCCGTCAATTCGGAAATGGTCGCCGCCTATTGGCTAATCGGCCGCGAGATTGTGGAGGAAATCCAGAAGGGAGAGGTGCGGGGCGGGTATGCCAAAGAATGCATAGAAAAGCTTTCTTCCCAGCTCAATGAGCGATTCGGAAAAGGGTTTTCCGTAGCAAACTTAAAGTTCTTTAGGCAGTTCTATTTGGTTTTCGGTGATAGAGATCCGTGTGGTGGCACACCTCCTGCCGAATTCGCTACACAGTGTGTAGCGAATTCGGCAGGATTCATACCATCACTTGGTTGGTCGCATTACAGGGCGCTAATGCGGGTACGTCACCCTGCCGCGCGAACCTACTACGAGCGGGAGGCTGCTTCCAACGGCTGGAGTGTTCGGCAGTTGGAACGGCAGAGCCACTCGCTGTTTTTTGAACGGTTGCTCAAGAGCAAAGATCAGGAGGCCATGCAGGAGCGGTTGGAGAACCAGTCTGCGGAGTTGAGCCCTATCGACATCATCAAAGATCCGTATGTGCTCGAATTTCTTGACCTTCCCGAGTCGCACGAGCTTTCCGAGACGGCGCTGGAGAATGCACTGATTTCCTCGCTCCAGACCTTTTTGTTAGAGCTTGGAAACGGCTTTGCTTTTGTCGCGCGCCAAAAGCGGCTGACGCTGGACGGCGACCACTTCTATCCTGATCTGATTTTCTACCATATGCGTCTGAAGTGCTATGTCGTGCTGGATTTAAAGACAGAAAAGCTGACGCATGGCGACGTGGGGCAGATGCAGCTCTACGTCAACTACTATGATCGCGAAATCCGCGCGCCCGATGACAATCCTACCGTCGGACTCCTGCTTTGCACCGAGAAAAATGATGCAGTGGTGCGCTACATCCTGAGCGAGGACAACCCACAGATCTTTGCCGCAAAATACCAGTTCGAACTTCCGACCCTAGAGGAGTTGCAACAGGAGCTGACCCGTGAACGGCTCCGTATCGAGGAATCCGTTATGCAATACACCGTCGGGAACGAGGAGGTTCTGCATGAAGAATAGCAAGCCGGTCGAATACGCTATCATGCCGCAGGTGTTGCGCGTTTGCGATATGCCGGCACAGCTGCGCCCGCGCGAGGAGTTCGAGCGCGTTGGTGCGGAAAATGTTTCCGATGCCGTACTGCTGGCACTGATTCTCCGCACAGGAACCAAGGGCGTGAATGTTGTCGAGGTTTCGCAACGCTTGCTTTCCGCCTTTGGCTCCCTGACGGCACTGGCCAAGGCCTCGGTTAAGGATCTTCAATCCATCGACAGCATCGGCCCGGTGAAGGCCCAGATGATCAAGGCGGCCATGGAGCTGGCGCAGCGGTTGACGCGCGAGAGCGTCGGCGAAAGCCCGATAGTCATCACTCCGGAGCAGGCCGCCGCTGTCTTGCGCGAACGCGCGCGGGTTTTGCAACACGAGGTTTTTTGGGCGTTGATGCTCGATACCAAGAACCGGTTGATCGGTGAACCCAAACAAATTAGCCAAGGCACGCTCAACAGTAGTTTGGTGCATCCACGCGAATTGTTTAAAAAGGCAGTAGAGCATTCCTGCGCAGCCATCATTCTCGCGCACAATCACCCTTCCGGCGACCCGACACCGTCATCCGAAGACATTAAGATTACCAAGCAGTTGATTGGCGCGGGCGAGGTGATGGGTATCCGGATTCTCGACCACATTGTGATCGGCCACCGCAAGCACAACTCCAACACCGATTTCCTCAGCCTGCGCGAAGCCGGGTTGGTTCAGTTTGGATGATAAAGTTGGAGTGCGCAGGTCCGCAGGTGGCGATAGCCGCTCGACTGCGCATTTAAATGAGCCGCAGGCGAAACGGTGGAGCGGTTTGTTGTGCGTGTGCAACGGCGTAGAGCCGCCTGTTTTTAAAGCGCAGTCACGCGAAGCGAGGCTGGCGCGGAGCGACGGCAACGACCAAAGGGAGAGGCAACCCTGCGCTCTCCATGTTTCTTTTGCACCTTGGCGCGAAAACCAAAACCTGTCATTCTTCTCGGCATTATGAAAAAACAGACACTGCATTTTGAAAGTACGGGCGGAGCAAGCGGGGATATGATTCTCGGTGCGCTGATTGGGCTCGGCGTTTCGGTTGAGGAACTGAACGAGGAGCTAAAGTCGCTCAACGTTGATCCGTTTGAGATCGTGGTCGATGAGATTGTGGAACAGGGGATGAGCGGTGTGCGGGCCAAGGTAGTTTTGCACGAACATCAGCATCATCACGATCATGACCCTGGACTCGGCCATCATCATGGCCGCCACCTGAGTACGATCCTCAAACTGATTAGTGAGAGTGAGCTGCCTGCTCTTGTGAAGAAATTCGCGTCGTTGGTCTTCCAGCGCATTGGCGAAGCCGAGGCCGCGATTCACGGAATTGACATTGAAAAGATTCATTTTCACGAGGTCGGCGCAATGGATTCGATTATCGACATCGTCGGTTGCTGCCTCGCGTTGCACAAGCTGGGCGTGGACGGCGTTTCGATCCGAAATTTGCCGCAGGGACATGGCACGCTTGAATGCGCCCACGGAACCTACCCGAATCCGGCACCGGCGACGTTACGTTTGCTTGAGGGTTTTCCGGTGGAGGAGGTTGATGAGCCGTTTGAATTGGTGACCCCAACCGGAGCCGCACTTCTTTCCTCATGGCACACGGCAGAGGTTCCTATATCGGGAAGTCGCGCTACCAAGACCGCCTACAGTTTTGGGCATAGAAAACTCAATAATCGACCGAACTTGTTACGCGCGACACTTTATGAAACAGCGAAAGATGACACGGTCGATGAATGCTTGGTGCTGGAATGCAACCTAGACGATATGACTCCAGAACTGGTGGGCTGTCTGTTTGATCAGTTGCTTGAAGCGGGAGCACTCGATGTATTCACTACGCCGGTCTTCATGAAAAAGCAGCGGCAGGGGATTTTGCTGACGGTGCTTTGTATTCCTTCTGCCCGCGAAACCATACTCGACCTCATCTTCCGTGAATCCACCACCTTCGGGGTTCGTGAACGGCTGGAAAAACGCACCGTTCTGGAACGTAATTTTCAAGCCGTGGAAACACCGTATGGGGAAGTCCGTATCAAAATAGGGCAGCGTAATGGCGAAACCATCACGGCCTCGCCGGAGATCGAGGATTGCCGGAAACGGGCAAAGGAAAATGGTGTTGCGGTCAAGGTGGTCTACAAGGCTGCAATGAAGGGAATAAAATGAAAAAACGGATATGGATAGTAGGGTTGTTAGTGCTCGGGTTTTCGGCGTATGGGGAGCTCAGGCTTCCTTCGTTATTTACGGATGGAATGGTGCTGCAACGGGATCAAGAGGTTCCGGTGTGGGGCTGGGCGGAGCCGGGCGCAAAGGTGTCGATTGTGTTTGCTGGACAGGAAAAAACAGTTGAGGCCGACTCGACCGGAAAGTTTATGATCCGTCTCAAGAAGATGAAGGCCTCCGCAAAGCCACAGGTGCTTAAGGTTGTTTCGGCCGCGGATTCGGCAGAAGTGAATAATATTCTCATCGGCGAAGTCTGGCTCTGTTCCGGGCAGTCAAACATGGCGTGGCCGGTTTCAAAGGCGATGAATTTTGAGGAGGAAAAGGCGGCGGCCGACTATCCGCTGATCCGTATGTTCCTGACAAAGCGCAATGCTAGCGCCGAGTTGCAAGAGGATTGCACGGGTTCATGGAAGGTATGCACTCCCGATCATGTTGGCGCGTTCTCCGCCACGGCCTATTTCTTCGGCCGCGAAATCCACAAGGAGCTGGATGTTCCGGTCGGCCTGATTCGCTCCTGCTGGGGTGGAACCTGTATCGAGGCGTGGAGTCCGATGGCATCGCTCGATCCATATCCGTTAGTCATGAAATACAAGGCGGAAAGGAATCCTAAATCCCAAAACTACCCGGCCAATCTCTACAACGGCATGATCAATCCGCTGATACCCTACGGCCTGCGCGGTGCGATTTGGTATCAGGGAGAGAGTAATGCTAAAAATCTGGTAGATGCACAGCTCTATAGAGATCTGCTCGAAAACATGGTGGTGCAATGGCGAAAGGACTGGGATGATATTTTTTCGTTCTATGCGGTGCAGCTTGTAAACTTTAAGAAACCGCAGCAACAACCCGTTGAAAATACGCCGTGGACAACCATTCGTGAAGGCTTTCTTCAGTTCCATAAGGAAGTTCCTAATGCGGGCATCGCCGTAGGGATCGACCTTGGCGAGGCCAATAATATTCACCCAAAAAATAAGCAGGAAATGGGTCGTCGCCTCGCGCGACAAGCGCTGGCAAAAACTTACGGAAAGGATCTGGTTGCGGGCGGACCGATCTATAAATCGACGAAAGAAAAAGGGAATAAGATCGTTCTTCAGTTCGATGATATAGGTTCCGGCTTGGTGGAGCAGGGGGGTGAACCGCTCAAAACCTTTGCCATTGCAGGGGCGGATAAAAAGTTTGTCTTTGCGCAGGCGGCTATCGTGGATGACACGGTTGTGGTCAGTTCTACCGAGGTTCCCGATCCCATGGCCGTGCGCTATGCGTGGGCGGATAATCCCGTGGGTTGCAATCTCTATAATAAAGAGGGGTTCCCTGCATCACCGTTCCGCACCGACGATTGGCCGCTGATCACCGAATAGCCCCAAAACCCGTTTGCGTTTTAGAACGCCCCGGATTATCTTCAATCTCCTTTGAAGTAACCGGGGCTTTTTTATGTTGGCAAAACGAATTATACCTTGTCTGGATGTAACGGGCGGGCGCGTGGTGAAGGGCGTTAATTTTGTAGATCTGCGCGATGCAGGCGATCCGGTGGAATGCGCCAAGGCCTACGAAGCGCAGGGCGCGGACGAGTTGACCTTTCTTGATATCACCGCGTCGAGCGATGGCCGGGAAACCATGGTCGATATTGTCCGCCGCTGCGCGGAGCAGGTCTTTATGCCGCTGACGGTCGGCGGAGGAATCCGAACCCCAGCCGATGTACGCAATATGCTTAAGGCAGGAGCCGATAAAGTTTCGTTCAATACGGCCGCCATTACGAACCCCGATATTCTCAACGAATGTTCCGATATGTTTGGTTCGCAATGCACGGTGCTGGCCATTGATGCGCGCCGTAATGGCGATGGCATCTGGGGCGTATTTACGCACGGCGGCCGCAACCCCACCGAACTTGATGCGATTGAATGGGCGATTGAAGGCACACAGCGCGGGGCAGGGGAGATTCTGCTTACCAGCATGGATGCCGATGGCACGAAGGACGGGTTTGATCTGGAGCTGACCCGCGCGGTTTCTGAGGCTGTC
>JAUXGY010000338.1 GCA_030621805.1 Kiritimatiellales bacterium
TTTTTAGACCACTAATCGACACTAATTTTCACGAATGGATTAGTGCAGATTAGTGAAAATTAGTGGTTCTCTTTTTCCTGTTTCATTTCAGCAACTCGAACGGTAATCCCCGGGCGTGCGCGTTGGATGCCTTCGACAATGATGCGTTCGTTTGCCGCGAGGCCTTCCTCGACGATCCGGTTGGCATCGATCAGCGCCCCCCGTGTGATGTAGCGGCTTTCGACCTTGTTCTCCGCCGTAACCACGAGGACATACGGCCCGCTCATATCGCGCTGGACGGCGAGCTCGGGCACGAGGATGGCGTCTTTTATATTTTTCGGGAGAAGGATTTTGCCATACATGCCCGGCAGCAGGTGTAGATCCTTATTCGCAAAAATGGCGCGGGCCCGTAATGTTCCGGTGTCGGGGTCGATTTCCGGGTCGGTATAGTTTACCAGACCGTCTTCGATGTGCAGGACGCCATCCGCCATTTCGAGCTTCACGGGAGGGATTTTCTTGCCGGAGTCATCTGCGCGAAGCCCCTCGCGCTTGAATGGTGCGATGGTTCGTTCATCAATATTGAAGAAAACATCGATCGGAGCTTCGACCACGAGGGAGGTGAGTAGGGTGGATTGCCCATCGCCGACGAGGTTGCCGACGCTCAGGGTGCGGCGCGCGAGCCGCCCGTCCATGGGCGCATGAATCTTGGTGTAGGAGAGATCCAGCTTCGCATTGTCGAGCGCGGCCCGCGCTTCCTTCACGGAAGCTTCGGAAGAATCCTTTTCCGCTTCGGCGCTCAGGACGTCGAGTTCGGAGACCGCCTCTTTCTCAAAAGCTTGCTGGTTTTTCTTGAAAGTGATTTCCGCCAGATTTTCCGATGCCTTGGCCTGTGCCAGTCTGGCCTCCGCCGAGTCTACAGCCGCCTCGTATTCCTCTGGCTCAATGGTAAAGAGCAGGTCGCCCTTCTTCACGCGCTGGCCATCGACAAAATCGATCGTTTTTAGGAAGCCCTTCACGCGGGCGCGGATTTCGACATCGTCGTGAGCGACCAATCGTCCCGGAAAACCTGCGTAGATGGTGACATCCTTCTGCTCCGGATGTTGAACCGTCACCTCGGGTGCCGGCGGGGCTTGGAATTCGTTTTTCTTGGCGCAGCCAAAGGTCAGCAAAAGGGTGCATGCTAGGCCGGCAGGAAGTATTTGGTTCATCATCAGTGTTCTCCACGGTTATGTGCGGGAAAGGCTAGTTATTTTGCAGGGGCATTGTCGAGATTGAATGCTTGTTTATTCCTGTTTTCCAAATGCCAAGAGTTCGAGGTCACGTAAAGCTGTATTCGGTGACAATGGGCTTTCTTTTTTTTGTCTTGTCGTTGAAATACTCATAGCAACAGACTCCGAGGAAGCCTCCGGAAACATTGAAGACCTGATCGTAGCCTTTTGCTTGCAGGGCCAGTACCGCGTTGTATGAGCGCTGGCCCGATCGGCAATGGATATAGACCGGGACATCCTTTGGAATTTCGCCATATCGATCGCGGAGTTTGGATAGGGGAATGTGGATGGCATTGATGATGTGCCCAGCTTCGTATTCACCTTTTTCGCGGACATCGAGAATGTAGGCATCCTGCTCGACCAGCTCGCGTATTGTACTCATTGAAACTTGCCTAAACGAACCGTGTAGAAGGTTGGAGGCCACATAGCCTGCAAAATTAATGGCATCCTTGCCGGTGCCAAACGGGGGGGCGTAGCAGAGTTCCAGATCGCGCAGGTTTTCGACGGTCGCACCAAATTTAATCGCGGTTGCGATGACGTCAACCCGCTTGTCCACATTGCCGCGGCCAATGGCCTGGGCACCCAGCACTCGGCCGGTTGGCTTTTCAAAGAGAACCTTGAATCCAAGTTCCTCCGCATCGGGCATGATCCCCACCTTGTCCTTGGGGATGATTTTCACCCAATCGTAGTCAATGTTGAGATGGGCCAGTATCTTTTCGTTCAGCCCTGTAGATGCGGCATTAAAGTTAAAAACCTTAACGACCGAAGATCCGATATAGCCCGTGTTGTTGATGGGTTTTCCATGGATATGGTCGGCCACCGAGCGAGCTTGTTTGAGGGCGGGGCCGGCGAGGGAAAGTTTGAAGCTGTCCTGTGTCAGGGTGTTGTAGACTTCGATGGCGTCACCTACCGCATAGATGTCGGGATCGTTGGTGAGGAAGTTTGGATCCACCTTTATGGCACCGGTTTTTCCGAGTTCAAGGCCGGCTTTTTGGGCTAGGTCGGTTTCGGGCCGAACCCCGATCGACATTACCACGACTTCGGTCGAGATCTCCTTCCCTGATTCGAGAATGACTTTGTCGGTATCGAATGCGGTTACCTTGTCCCCGACGATTAGCTCAACGCCATGATCCATGATTTCTTTGTGGAGGATCTGGACCATTTCATAATCAAACTGGTTGAGCACCTGGGGCAGGGCTTCGACCAAGGAAACCTGATGGCCGGCTTCGACCAGATTTTCCATCACTTCGATTCCGATAAACCCGCCGCCGATCACCGTTATCCGGGTCGGGTTTGTTTTTTGTATGAACCGGTTCAGCTTGTCGATATCCACCACATTCCGGATCGTGAAGGTGTTGGCTTTCTCGATGCCCGGAATGGGGGGCACAATGGGTTTTGCGCCGGGGGAGAGAATGAGCTTGTCGTAGGACTCTTTATAGGTTTCGCCGCTGATGAGATTCTTGACCTCAACCTCTTTGCTGGCCCGGTCGATGGCCAGAACCTCGTGGTTAACCCGCGCGTCAATGTTGTATTGCCCGCTGAACCT
>JAUXGY010000292.1 GCA_030621805.1 Kiritimatiellales bacterium
GCGAACACCAGCCTGATGGAGCGCAACATTTGCTACGACAAAACCGATCCGGAATTCCTCTTCATTCGCATCCCGAAACGATGCGACGGCACAGACTATGAAGAAGCCAAATACGAAACCATACGCGCGGATAAAAACCTCTTCTTTTCGGAAATGTGGGATGTGGAAACCGGGAAGAAGAAACTAAAGGCCGCCTGCGGGCAGGGCACGAATAGCCGCTATGCCGATCCATTGTTCAAGGATCTCGAAACCTTCGCGCTCTCGGAAAAATCTCCCGCGCATAAGATGGGCATCGAGCAGATCGATATCAACCGGATTGGCCTACTCGACCAACCGTATAAGGTTTCCAGAAATCAGGGAAAGCAAAACAGGAGCAATCAATGAAAAAATTCGCCATCATCGGATGCTGCATGCTGCTTGCGGCCTCGGCCTTCGCAAATCAAGAACCAGCCATGCCCAACATTCTGTTTATCGCCTGCGACGACCTGAACGACTGGGTCGGGTTTCTTGGCGGCCATCCCGACACCCGAACCCCGAACATGGATCGCCTGGCCCAGCGTGGAATCGTCTTCGAACGCGCCTACTGCGCATCGCCCATCTGCGGGCCGTCGCGGGCCGCCATCCTTACCGGAATGAAGCCCGAAACCTCCGGGGTTTATAATAACAAAGGAACCTACATTGATTATGTGCCCGACGCGGTTTCGCTGCCCCGGTTTTTCAAGAACCATGGATACATGGTGATGGGAGCCGGGAAGATCAACCATGCCATGGGTTGCGTCGTGCCCGAAAACTACCACGAGTTTGGCCCGGATGCCGGGGCCATTGGCGGCCCCTTCACCTGGGAAGAGCTGAATATGAATCCGGGCAAGAAGGTCGAGCGCAAGGATATTGCGGGTATGTCCAACACCATCGAAAGCGGTATCATCACAAATATTTATCCGGGAAAAGTGATCCAACGCGGGGATCTGGCCGCCACCCTCCCGCTCAACGGCATCGACAACCGAACCGACCGGCCGGCCAATGGCTACAACACCTTCGACTGGGGCCCGGTCAGCATCACAGACGATCAAATGCCCGATGGCATGATGGCCAAATGGGCGGAGGAAAAACTGAAATCGCAGTTTACCTCCCCCTTCTTCCTGGCGGTCGGTTTCTACCGCCCCCACCAGCCTTGGTATGCCCCCGCAAAATACTTTGAACCGTTCGAGGGCAAGGACATCGCGCTTCCACCCTCCGTGGAGCGCGACCTGTCCGATTGCGGGGAAGCGGCCCGGCACTACGCCCATTATCCGTGGTCGGGATCGTTCGCGACCGTCCAGAAATTCGGCCAATGGCAGGATGCGTTGCGCGGCTATCTCGCCTCGGTGCATTTTGTGGATGCCCAGGTCGGGCGGTTGCTCGATGCCCTCGATGCATCGCCCTATAAAGACAACACCATCGTTGTGCTGTGGGGCGACCATGGCTGGGAGCTGGGGGGAAAAGAGCACTGGGGGAAACATACCGCGTGGGAGGGTTCCATGCGCGTGCCGTTGATCATTGTGCCTCCGGCAGGCATGAAGATCCCGGCAGGCAGAGAAGACGGCTTTGCCTCGCTGCTCGACCTCTATCCAACGTTGGCCGACCTGTGCGGTCTTGATGTGCCGCTTCATCTCGACGGAAAATCGCTCAAACCCGTGATTGCCGGGGAAAAGGAATCCGTCAGGAATCATATTGCCACCACCCTCGGTCGCTCCACCTTTACTGTCCGAAAGGATGATTGGAAATACATCCAGTACTATGACGGCAGCGAAGAATTGTATGACCTGAAAACAGATCCAAATGAGTTCAACAACCTGGTACAACAACAGGGATTCGCCGCCGAACTGGAAATCATGCGCGGGCTGACGCCGGTGGATGAGCGCTTCCGTCAAATGGTTCGCTACGGGCAATACAAGGGTATCATTGATGCCGCCGGCGACCTGAGGGTCTACGACATGCTGCACCCGAAAAGCGGTATTGGTGAACAGACCGAGGTCTCGGCGGAACAACCGCAGGTCACCGCCAAAATCAAAGCGTGGCTGCAAGCCCATCCGGACAAACGACACAGTATTCTGAAAAACTAAACTGGAGAATAATATGAATAAAAAACTGCTTTCCTTGCTCCTGCTCGGTGCCGGCTTCACTCAGCTGTCCGATTCTGCCTTTGCCGAAAAGGCCGCGCCTTCAATTGAGGCCAAGAGTGGCCAGGTGGTCTTTTCCGTACGCGACATACCCGAAGGGACACCGAAAGAAGGTCACGGCGAAAATGCCAAGAAATACGGCTATCGCATCCCCTCTCTGCTGACGACGTCCAAAGGAACCATCATCGCCTTTTCCGAACGCCGCCTCGGCCTGCATGATCACGCCCAAAACGACATTGTCCTGCGCCGCAGTACGGACGGCGGAAAAACATGGGGCGAAGAAATTGTCGCTTATGAAGATGGAATGAACTCCATTAACGATCCGCTCACCGTGCAGCTCGACGACGGACGCATCATGCTGATGTTCGCCCGCTTCCCCTATGGCCGCCATGCCCGTAGTTCCGGCTGGATCAAGATGGCAGAGCCCGGCTATGACGATCCAAAAGTTAACATTCTCACCTTTGTCTGCTTCAGCAAAGACGACGGTCTTACCTGGAGCAAGCCAAAGGACATCAGCCGCTCGGTCAAACCGGCACACTGGCTCAATGCCAACACGCCCGGTGCCATGATTCAGCTTAAAAAAGGGGCGCACAAAGGACGTATCATCGCCTCCCTGTGGGGTTGTGTTCCGGTTGAAGCTAAAGATGGCAAGATCGACCGCAGCTGGGAAATCTGCATTGCCTTCAGCGATGACAACGCCAAAAGCTGGAAGCGCACCGAACCCTTGAAGGATCCTGAGAAAGGCTTCCCCAATGAATGCCAGATCGCTGAAGCCGCGGATGGCACCCTGGTGGTCGTTTCCCGTAATCAAGGGGGTGCCCGCAAGCGGAAGAAAGCTTTTTCTACAGATGGTGGCCTCACCTGGACTCCGCTCAAGACGGATGAGACCTTGCCTTCTGTTGCCTGCATGGGTTCGATCATTCCCGGACCGCTGAAAGCCGGCGGCGGCTGGGATCTCTACGCTTCCTTCCCTTCCGCCAAGGGACGCAATAACGGTCAACTGGCGATTTCCACTGATTCCGGCAAGAGCTTTCAGATCAAAAAAATAGTCAGCGGTAGCTTCGCATATTCAGCGACGCAAATTTCACCCGACGGAAAAAGCCTGCTCTGCTTATACGAAACCGACGGCTACAAAAGCAT
>JAUXGY010000225.1 GCA_030621805.1 Kiritimatiellales bacterium
TTCCCTCAGGAAATACTGCACTTAAAAATTTGGTTTCCGAGTTTGTAAAACACTCTGGGTTTAAAGGGCAAGCCGGACAAACTGCAGCGTTCCCGACTGCCGGAAAAATTGCAGCCAAGCAGGTGATCGCCACAGGAATCGGCGACGCCAAGGATTTCCACAACGGACTGCTCGAACAAGCTGCCGCAGCGGCCATCCGCACCGGACAAACCGCCGAGCTAAAATCATTTGCCATGGTCTCCAATGCCACGATCAAGGGCGTCTCCGAAGCCGACTACCAGCTCTTGGCCGGACGCGGTGCCCATTGGGGCTCCTACGGATATTCCAAATACAAAACTACAGAGAAAAAGAAAGCCGCCCTCGCCCTCACCTTCGCGGGAGCCGTGAAAGACCGGACTGCCATCAAAAACGCCGAAGCACAAGGAGCGGCTCTAGTTTCAACAGCCGACGTCGCCAACGATCCCGGAAGCGATGCCACACCTGAAAACATTGCAAAATGGGCCAAAAAGATGGCCAAAGAAAACGGCCTCTCCTTCCAGGTTCTCGGCGATGCCGAACTCGCAAAAAAAGGCTGCGGAGGAATCCTCGCTGTATCCCAAGGCAGCGCCAAGGGTGCGAGGATGATTGTCCTCAAGCACGCCGGAACCAATAAGAAGGCCAAGCCCATCGTTCTCGTCGGAAAAACCGTCACCTTCGATTCTGGAGGAATCTCGCTCAAGCCTGGCCGGGGAATGGGTTGGATGCGTTATGACAAATGTGGAGGCATGGCCGTGCTCACCGCCATGCAAATGATTGCCCGCATGAAGGTGGATACCCCGGTAATCGGCATTCTCGGCGCGGCCGAAAACATGCCCGGCTCCAATGCGATTCGCCCCGGCGACATCATCACCGCCTACAAAGGGAAAACCATTGAAGTTCTTAATACCGATGCCGAAGGCCGCTTGGTACTCGTCGACGCCATTGGTATGGCCATCGACCTAAAACCTGCGGCCATCGTCGATCTCGCCACACTAACCGGCGCGGTCATCATGGCACTTGGTTCTGCCGCCGCCGCCGTACTAGGCAACGACGAAACCTTGGTTCAGAAGCTCATCAAATCCGGAGCAACGGCCGGGGAACGCCTCTGGCAACTTCCTCTCTACAAAGAATATGCCGATGATATGAAAAGCGATTTCGCCGATCTTTCAAATATTAGCAAGTCCAACGGAGCAGGCACTGCAACCGCCGCTGCATTCCTTCAGGAGTTTGTTCCCGAAGACATTCCATGGGCGCATATCGACATTGCAGGAACCGCTTGGCTCGAATCCGGAAAACCTCACCAAGCCCCGGGTGCGACGCTCTTCGGCGCACGCCTATTGGCGCAGTGGGTTGATTCCATTAAAGGATAGCCCTCCATGGACTGGCCAGCGACCGGTTCGTTTTTTATCTATGCCTTGGCCGGATTGATTTGCCTCGGCGGACTGGCGATGTCCTGTCTTTCCCTCTCGGGAACGTGGGCGGTTCTTCTTGCCACCGGACTGCTGGCATGGCTTCGCTGGCCGGAATTCCCCGGCATCGGAACGGGCGTTGTATTTCTTCTGCTGTGTATTGCTGTCGAGGTGCTTGAAGCGATCGCGGGAGCATGGGGCGTCCAAAAGCGCGGTGGTTCAAAAGCAGCTGGGTGGGCCGCACTAGGGGGCGGATTCCTCGGCATGATCCTAGGCAACTTCATCCCCATCCCAATTCTTGGCCCGCTGATCGGAATGCTGGCAGGGAGCTTTGCTTGTGCTTTTCTTGTCGAGCACTCTAAAATGAAAAAAGCCGACCATGCCGCGCATGTTGCCTTTGGCGCGGTGCTCGCCCGGCTAGGTGTTATTTTTCTCAAAATAGGAGCAACTCTGGCCATGATCACCGCACTCATGATCGGAATGATGCTCGGATGAAAAAGATTGCGTACTATATCACCGCGCATGGTTACGGCCACGGCACCCGCTCATGCGATATCATTAATGCCATTCACGCCGCCGAACCGGACGTTCAAATCCTCGTAAAAACCGATCTGCCTGAAGCTTTCATGCAGAGCCGTCTACCCCCTTCAATCCAAATCATACGCGGGGCGTTCGATACCGGCTTGGTTCAGAAGGATTCGATTCAAGTTGACCTGAAAGCCTCGTTGTTCGCAGTGGAAGATCTCTATTCGCACGAAAAAGATTTGATCGCTCAAGAGGTTGCCTTCATTGATCGCGAAAATATTGGGCTGGTGGTGGCCGACATTCCGGCCATCCCATTGGCGGCTGCCCGGCGCATCAATATCCCCACCATTGCCACCGGTAACTTTGGCTGGGACTGGATCTACGCCGACTTCGTGAAGTACGATTCCAGATGGCAAACCTATGTCGAAAAATTCCGTAGCGCCTACCGGCAGACCGACCTCTTGCTACGCCAGCCTTTCGCCGAGCCGATGGCGGCCTTCCCAAACCAGATTGACCTTCCCTTGCTCGCCAAAGGCGGCACCAACCGGCGCAAACAAATCGCCACATTAACCGGCGCAGATCCGACTAAAAAATGGACCCTGCTCTCGTTCACCACACTCAACCTCGAGGGTCGGGCTCTGGAGCAAATCGCCATGCTCGATGAGTATGAGTTTTTCTCGGTCGATCCGCTGGAATGGAAAGAGTCCTCCATCCATTGTGTCAACCACACAGCGGTCTCATTTGCCGACACCCTCGCATCGGTTGACCTCGTCATCACAAAACCGGGTTTCGGAATCGTCTCCGAATGTATCGCCAACCATAAACCCATCATCTACGCCGACCGGGAAAACTTTCTTGAATACCCCGTTTTGGTTGAGGGCATTGAGCGCTACTGCCGCAATGCATTCATTCCGGCAGCCTCCCTCTATGCAGGAAATCTTGCCCCCTCGCTTGCTGCTATCGAAGTCGCAACGCCTCCCGCTGAAACCCTGCCGCAAGGCGGATCGGATATCGCCGCCCAAAAAATTCTGGAGCAAATCGGCCTCTCCTAACGTCTCCTTCGCGAAAATGCTGAACGGCGTCTTGCCTTCCAGCCCGACGCTGTGGTTACCTTAAAAATCAATTGATGGAGATTCTCTGATGCTCAATGCCGTAATATTTGATTTCGACGGGATTATCGTGGATAGCGAACCCATGCACTACCGCGCGTTCCAAGCTGTCCTCGAACCGCTCGGCATGGGCTATTCGTGGGAGGAATATTGCGAAATTTATATTGGCTACGATGATCGGGACGCCTTCCGGGAAGTCTTTAAGACCCAAGATAAAAAGATGGGGTCACGCGATCTAAAGCATTTGATCGCAGAAAAGGCGGTTGCCTTCCAGCAACTCATCCATGACGGCGAAACTCCGCCGCTGCCCGGGGCGGTTGAACTGATTGAAAGTATTCCGGCCCGGTTGCCGATCGCACTATGCAGCGGTGCACTGAAAGAAGACATCCTCCCCATCCTCAAAAGGCTCGGCATCGAGAATGCATTCAGCGTGGTGGTGACCGCAGAAGACACAAAAAAAAGCAAACCCGACCCGGCCCCCTACAAACTGGCTCTCGAAAAACTGGGCATCAAAAACCCCGCCTCCGCCCTTGCGATCGAAGACACTCCGGCAGGCATTGTCTCGGCCAAAAGCGCAGGCCTCAAGGTACTGGCCGTAACCAACAGCTACGACCGCAAATATCTAGCCGATGCCGACGCTGTGACCGACTCGCTCGAAAAGATCACCCGTCCCTCGCTCGAAGATCTGGTGCTGTAAACGCGATATGGAAGGAGTGATACGTGATTCCTGTTGCGCCAAGCTCCGTTGCTTCGTAAAGTGCCCGCGATTTTTAACCCTTAACTTGAGGATAGCCACATGACCCCTGCAGCCACTAAAATTGAACTTCCCGGCATTGAAAAATTTAAAACCGGAAAGGTTCGCGAGGTCTATGACCTTGGCAACCAATACCTATTCATCGCCTCCGACCGGATCTCTGCCTTCGACTGCATCATGCCCAACGGTATTCCGAACAAGGGACAAGTGCTTAACATGATTTCCAAATTCTGGTTCGACCGCACCGGCG
>JAUXGY010000373.1 GCA_030621805.1 Kiritimatiellales bacterium
AATTCAATTTACGCAACACTCAGCTTGCGCTAGATTCCGCTCGTTTCAACCAACCAAGGAGTCATCAAATGGGACAGAACTATTTCAATACGTTGTCAATGCGGAAGAAACTTCAAGAGCTGGGTACTTGCCGCTTCATGGATGCCGCCGAATTCACGGGTGGATGTGAAAAGGTTAAAGGCAAGAAAATCGTCATTATCGGGTGCGGAGCGCAGGGCCTTAACCAAGGGTTGAACATGCGCGATAGCGGTCTTGACGTTTCCTACACGCTGCGCGATGCGGCGATTGCTGAAAAGCGTCAATCCTTCCTCAACGCCACCGAGAATGGATTCAGCGTTGGAACCTATGATGAAATGTTGCCGACCGCCGACATCGTCATGAACCTTGCCCCCGACAAGCAGCATACCAACGTCGTCGAAAACGTGGTCCCGAAAATGAAAGAAGGCGCTACCTTCTCCTATGCCCACGGCTTCAACATTGTTGAAGAAGGCACCCAGATCCGTAAAGACCTCACCGTCATCATGGTGGCCCCGAAGTCGCCCGGTTCCGAGGTGCGCGAGGAATATAAGCGCGGCTTCGGCGTTCCGACCTTGATCGCCTGCCACGGTGAAAACGATCCCAACGGCGACGGTCTTGACATGGCCAAAGCCCTCTGCTCCGCACAGGGTGGCCACCACGCCGGCGTGCTTGAATCCTCCTTCGTCGCGGAAGTTAAATCCGACCTTATGGGCGAGCAGACCATTCTTTGCGGCATGCTCCAGGCCGGTTCGCTGCTCTGCTTCGACAAGATGGTCGAGAAAGGCATCGCCGCCGCTTATGCCTCTAAGCTAATCCAATACGGATGGCAAACCATCACCGAAGGACTCAAGCAAGGCGGCATCACCAACATGATGGATCGCCTCTCCAATCCGGCGAAGCTCAAAGCCTTTGATCTGGCCGAAGAACTTAAAGGCATCCTGCGTCCGCTCTTCGAAAAGCACATGGACGATATCATCACCGGAAACTTTTCCTCCACCATGATGGCCGACTGGGCCAACGCCGACGTGAACCTGCTGACGTGGCGCGCCGCGACCGCCGAAACCGCGTTCGAGAAAACCGCGCCGACCCCCGATCCCATCCCCGAGCAGGAATACTACGACCACGGCATCCTCATGGTCGCCATGGTCAAGGCCGGTGTCGAGCTGGCCTTCGAAGCGATGGTTGAGGTTGGCATCAAGCCCGAGTCTGCCTACTACGAGTCGCTCCACGAAACGCCGCTGATCGCCAACACGATTGCGCGTAAGAAGCTCTACGAAATGAACAGCATCATTTCCGACACGGCGGAATATGGCTGCTACCTCTTCGCCCATGCCGCCGGCCCGCTGCTCACGGAGTTTATGTCGAAGATCGAGACCTCCGTAATCGGCAAAGGCCTCGACCCATCAGACCATGGCGTTGACAATCAAACTCTCGTCGAGGTGAACGCGGAAATTCGCTATCACGACATCGAGATCATCGGCGAAGAACTCCGCGCCGCCATGGGCAACATGAAGGCGCTCTAACCGGCACTTCATTTCGAAACGAAAAAACGCCCGCGGACTCCGGGGGCGTTTTTTATTTCGTAGATGGAGCATCCTGCTCCATTGGGGTGGGCTTGTGCATTGCTTCATCCTTGCAACGGATAGAAAAGGTTCGGCGTTCTTCCTGAACGGAGCAGGCGCGCTGAGCGAAGCGAGATAATTTCCGAAGGAAATAGCGACCAACGGGAGTGATTTACCCATTCTGGAGGAACGACAGATCTCCTCCGTCTACGTTTGAGATCTACAGGCTTTGCAGTACATCGAGTACGCGCTGCGGGTGGGCTTCGGCTTTGGGCACCTTGCGCCAGTGTTTGATGATCTTTCCTTTCTCATCGACGATGACGGTGGAGCGGATACAGCCGATAGAGGTTTTTCCGTAGAGCACCTTTTCGCCCCACGCGCCATACTTGGCCATCATCTTCGTCTCCGGATCGGAGAGCAGCGTAAACGGCAGGGTAAATTTTTCGATAAACTTGTCGTGCGAGGCGAGGCTATCCTTGCTCACGCCCAGCACGACCGTGTTCAGGTCGGCCAGATCCGTGTTCCGATCACGGAAGCCGCATGATTCCTTGGTACAGCCTGGCGTGTTATCGCGCGGGTAAAAATAGATCACGACTTTCTTTCCGGCATAGTCCTTGATTGAATGCTTCTTTCCATCGCTCCCCTCCAGCGTAAATGCCGGAGCCTTCTTTCCTTCGAGTGATTCCATAATAGATCCTTTGGGTTGTTGGTTGTTTTAGGAACGGCGATTCCGTTTTTTTGCGGTTTTATAAATGGCGTTTTTCTCTCGTTTCCCGATGGCGATCACTAGCACGAAGAGCTCGTGGTTGATGACTTGGTAGACCATGCGATAGCCGCTGGCCTTGAGTTTAATTTTATAATGGTTTTCAAACCCGGAAAGTCGATTTCCGGGTACATGGGGATGCTGGAGGCATTCGTTGAGTTTCTTTTTGAATTGAGTCTGGATGGAGGCATCGAGCTTTTTCCATTCCTTTAGT
>JAUXGY010000122.1 GCA_030621805.1 Kiritimatiellales bacterium
GGAACATCGGGCTATACCATACAGAGTACCAATCAGCTAACCGTCGTTGTGGGCGGCGTAACCAACGCGCTGGATTTTGGAATCTATCGCACGGGTCGAATTGGCACCACCTTCGGTTCGGCGGGATCGCCGGAGTTTTTCCTCAATAGTCTGGTGAGTCTGGATCGCGACTACACCGTCATGGTTCGCGCCATCGGTGTGGCCGAAATCACCGGCCCGTGGAGCAACATCGAAACCTTCCGCTGGAGCACCGTCCCAACGGCCGGACCGGACGTGCCGTGGCCCGCTCGTGGAATGCCAAAAGTACAAACGGAACTCTTCCACCCCGATTTGGATGCTGTATTTTTAGGCTCCAATTATATCCACCTCGAAGGTGCCGAGCGCGTAGGCATTCGCATCGGAGAATTTTCACCCAACATCGGTGTGGAAAAAGAAAAATCTCACTCCGGTCAACTTTTTGATCTGACCCCCCCAATGGATCATCTATTTATCAATGCGACGGTCGTTGGACAGACGGTGATGCCTTGTGTGCTCTATCGCTATCAACTCGCCAATAGTCTCTATCCAACGGTGAGCGGCGATGTCGCGCAGGTTTCTCCGCTCATGGAAGAGATTGCCTATGGAACCAACGCGGTCAGTGTAACGGTTTATGATTCTTTCATCGGAATTACCCGAAAGGATTCCGGCAACTGGGGCGTCTACCTCATCGATACCCAGCCGGTCGTGCGCGGCGCGAAATATCAATATTTGATCATGCGTTTTGACGAAAAAACCAAAGAGCTGGATCGAATCATCCCAGCCGGAACCGTCAGCATTCCCTAGCTTGAAAGCGGAGAACCTATTATGAAAAAACTAACTGCTGCACTCCTGTTCGGCGGCCTGCTCGCCGCGAACGCCGACTTCGTCTACCAGTCCGGCTCGTCGTTTTTGACGACTGCCGGTCTGGATGGCGACGGGCGTTCCGATCTCGTTTTGGTCGATGGCCCCAGCGCCACCGTACGCGTCGGCTATCAGCTCTCCGCTGGAACCCTGATCTGGGCGCAGCTCCGTTCGTTGGGTCTCGACGAAGTTACAGACATCGCCTGCGGCACCGTCCAGAATCTGGGCTATGAGTCGCTCGCCGTCACGGCACCGTTCTTGAACCGAGTGAATGTCTACGAACTACCGACGGCCAATACCCAACCGTTCCCCGTCGCGGCCTATGGAAACGGAACCGGCCCGTATTCCGTGACGGCTCTCGATGTCGGTGGTGCCGGCAACACGGCTCATGATGATCTGGTAACCGTCACCACACTCAATGGCACCAGCCCGTTTCGGCTGGAACCAATCAGGGCTTCGGGCGGAACCGCATTTAGTTCAATCCAACAATATGGCCCTGGCATCACTTGGCGGCGCCTCAACTCCGTTGAATATGGCCCCGGGTTGAACGCCATGGCACTGATTGATTCCTCTGGAGCGGGCGTCCTTCGCCTTTATGATTTTTCTACAGGCGCACCCGACTATAAAGGATCGGTGTCGTTGTCTGGCATAACCCAACCCAGCTATGTCTCCTTCCCGCGCGCATCCGGCGATGCTCATTT
This sequence comes from Kiritimatiellales bacterium, assembly GCA_030621805.1. Classification (GTDB taxonomy): domain Bacteria; phylum Verrucomicrobiota; class Kiritimatiellia; order Kiritimatiellales; family Pontiellaceae; genus Pontiella. The sequence continues at coordinate 1,581 of JAUXGY010000122.1, forward strand.
TGTGTTGTGGGAACAAGGCAATTCCACCATCCGAACCACCACGCTGGTTTCCGACGGCGGAAGTTATGCCTTCTCTGCGCTTGTTCCTTACACCCTGTCGGCGCCCGTCGATTCCATCTTTCTGGTGCAGGGCGCCGGAACCAATCGGTTAGCCATCATCTATTCCGATGGAACCTCCGAATTGTTTGATCACGACGGCTCCGGCGCGCCCATCTCGTTACAAACCTTCCTTCCTCCGGTCGGCGAATCCTTCAGCGGCTTCCTTCCGATCAATGGAGATGATTTCATGATGTTCTCCTCGGCGGGAATCAACTCCGCTCCGTTGACGGCAAATCAAATGCACTTTTCCGGCGGATCGTTTTCCTCCATTGGTTCGCAGTCTTTGTCATCGACCGTGATCGGCAATGGCCGCGCCAATGTGATGACCTTCGCTGGTGAACCTTTTGTGGATAGCACGCCGCAACGCCTCCAACTCCTGCGAGCGGGCGACTGGTCCACTGCCGTCTCCCTCGGACCCAATGTGAGTGTGACCTATGAAAGCGATCTCGGCGCTCAACAAGGCCTTGGAAATCCGCAGATCGGAATCGTGGGTTCTACTGCCGCTGGAGCGGCCTACACGCTGGATAACCAGCTTCATTCTGCCATTTCCATCCATAGTTTCGATGCCGCCCGAGGCAAAGAGGTGCTTTCGATTTATGTTAGCCCCGATCCGGGAACCTATGGCACTTCGGTTGAAATCTCTTTTTCGGGAAGCATGGCCGGCGCATTGTACTATCGTACGGATCATTCCAGTGCTTGGACGATTTATTCCACGCCCTTCACGCTCTTTGCCGATACCGATGTGCAATACTATGCTCGGACGGCCAGTGGGGTTTCAATCATTCGCACGGCCTCCTATCGATTTAGCGACCCTCCCACGGATCTCGATTCCGACGGCGATGGCATTCCGGATTACGTCGAAATTTCCAACGGGCTTGATCCCTTTGAAAGCGGGTTGGACGGCGATGGCGACGGCTATTCCGACCTCGATGAACTGCTGTCAGGAAGCGATCCGACGAATAGCATTGGCATTCCGGCCAACAGCAACCGCTTTGAGCGAAGCGCGGTCTACGACCAGATTCTCATTCCACGCCCCTACGATGGGGTATACAACGAAACAACAACCAGTCGTGTCGGTACACAATTTCGCCTCTTCTCCGCCTCTGGGGCACAATATGCCTATGCCCAGACGACAAATTCCCTGCCCGGGATTAGTGTCCTCCGCCCCGTACTATTCGAGGCCATTCCTCTCTCGCTTGAACCCCCGTTTGTTGCGGTGGTTTCTGATGTTAATTTTGAAACCTACAGGGATCCGACCAGTAATCATCACGGGGTTGAACTGGTTGGGATTTACCTGCAACCCACCTCCGGAGTCACCACCGTGGACTACACCTATCAGGGAGGGAGTCTCGTGGCCGAAGCAAACAACTGGCTCGCTACTGCCCTTGATGTCTACACCAACCAGGTTCGTACGGTGCAGGTGGACGATCTTAGCCTTACCAACACGTTGGCCGGTCTATTGATCGAGCGCAAACTCGCCGATTTACTAGAGGATCGCGGCGCCATCACCAACCGCTGGGCATCGCTCTTTAAAGGGCGCACAGCCGACGGAATAATGGCCGGCCTTTCTTCCGCCGACCTCCAATCGTTGGAACAGCAAGGGCCGAGCAACGAGGCCGCTTACCAGCTGCGGACGCTTGTTGCGTTTCTCCAGTCCGAAACCGCTTCACAGGCCGGATTGCTGACCCTCACGCAGGATCTCTACGATATCCGTAGCTTCTACGCTCGTTTTCCTTCCAATGCGGGGAAATACCCATTGCCCGCCGATGTGCTACGAGAATTTCTCTACAGCGGAACGATGCACAGCAACTATCTAGCACACGCCCAGATTTCTCCCGCAGAGGTTACTGCCGCATTCACCGCGGCCACGCAAATGCTCGCGCAAGTTTCTTCCCGCCCCATCGGTAATTTCATGCTGGAAGTACAAGCCGACTCGTTCGATGCCGACTGCCCCGTGCTTTATACCGGAGGAAACGTCGCCAAGAGCCTATACGATGCTGCGGGTCGCTCGTTCCGCTTCCCGGAAACCTTCACGCTCCAACCCGGAGCGCAGGTAAGTGTTAAGGCCTTCACCGATCCAGATTGGAACCTCTGCCCCGGCACCGACCCGCTCGAAATCATTTCGTTGTCCCTCACCGCCGTGCCGACCGCCTCCGGTTCCGATGCAGACGGCAACCTACTTCCCGATGACTACGAAAGCATGTTCCTCGTCGGGAGTGGTGGTCTTGCCACCTCCGACCTTGACTACGATGGCTATAGCGACCTTCAGGAATATCTCGACGGAACCGACCCTAACAATGATGCGAGTTATGGATCAGCGATCGTCGACCTCAGCCCACCGTTTATCTGGATTCAGGCAGACACTCTTTTCATCGATTGGCCCATCAATTATGCCGATGCCTTTGTGTTCACGATTGAATACACGGAGGATCTTCCGGGAACCCCCTTTGCCACGGATCAAGAATTACCGAAAGATTCCCTTGATGCTGCACTCGACCTTTCCGCAACCCAACGCTTCTACCGCGTGAAGATGCGCTTACGGTAGCGAGGGCTGTAGATTGTCGCCGAGTGGCTCACCACATTATTTTCCCGGATAGTTAAAGTCCAAAAGAAGGGATGTTGCGAATGCCGCATCCTTCCAGCGGGAGGAGAAGGTTTGGAGGGTGGCGATGCAACAGGTGGGAGCGTTGGCGACCTGTTCGCCGCTGAGCTGTCGAATTAACCAGCCTATCGAAGGATTATGACCGATAATCATGGCCGAGTGTATGGAGTCACCCAATGATTGGATGATTTCGAGTAGGTCGGATACGCCCGCTTCGTAGATGGTCTCGCGGAGGACAATCATATCGATTGGAAAGCCGATTTCCGTTGCAATGAGTTCTGAGGTTTGGACGGCGCGGAGAGCGGGGCTGGAGATGATTGCAAGGGGAATGTCCCCACGCGCCTTGAGCCGCTGTCCCATTTTCATCGCATTTCGCTTGCCACGAGCATTCAGCGGCCGATCAAAATCGCATTGACAGGAGCCCATCCCTTCGGCTTCGGCGTGGCGCACCAGGTAGAGGGTCTGTCCATCAGCCATCGGAAGATTCCGCCTTGAAGTCGAAGGCGTGCGGGAGCAGCTCGCCGAGCGTAGTTGTTTCGTAGCCTTTGGAACTTTTAATGTATATTGGGAAGTCGGGGTCGCAGAATTCAGCCAGTACCTGGCGGCAGGCACCGCAGGGGAAGGGGACGGGCTCGCTGCTTGCCGCAATGGCGAGGGCCGCGAATTCGGTTTTCCCAGCGGCAACCGCCGAAAAAAGGGCCGTGCGCTCAGCACAGTTGGTCAGTCCATACGAAGCGTTCTCGATGTTGCAACCCGTAAATACGGTTCTATCGGAACAGAGCAACGCCACCCCGACCTTGTAGTTGGAATAGGGGGCATGTGCACTTTCGAGGGCCTGCATCGCCGTGTCGAGGAGTTCATTCGGATTCATCGGCCAGCTCCCCTAAAAATGCAGTAATCGTGTGCTTCATCCGCGGCATGGCCTCGGCAGCCACTTTATTAACATCCTCATGGGTGAGTTTGGTGGGGCTGATGCCTGCCGCCCAGTTGCAGATGCAGGAGAGCCCGGCCACCCGCATACCGAGCGCGTTGGCAACGATGGCCTCGGGCACAGTTGACATTCCGACGGCATCTGCGCCCATGGAACGATACTGTTTTATTTCCGCAGGGGTTTCAAACGTTGGACCGCTAGTAGCAATGTAGGTGCCGGAAGTATCAGCGCCAGCCTTCAATAGGTTTTCCAGAAGTGTCGGGTGGTAGACGTCCGACTGGTCGGGAAAGCGGGTTCCGAGTCTGGGGTTGTGCGGACCGATCAGTGGATTGGAGCCAAGCATGTTAATATGGTCGCCGATGGCCATCAGCGAGCCGGGGGAGAGATCTTCTCGGATACCGCCCGCCGCATTGGTGAGCAAGATGGTATCTGCACCGAGAGCATGAAGCAGGTAGATGGGCAGGATGACGGGCGTCCAGCCTTCGCCCTCGTACCAATGTCGGCGGCCTTGGAAAATGAAAACCTCCATGCCATTGATCGTTGAGGAAAGTAACTTACCCGCATGGCCCATCACCCCGGTTTTTCCAAAGCCGGGAATATGGTCATAGGGGATTTTCTGCCCATCGAAGTCAGCAACGGCCTCGCCCCATCCGGAGCCGAGGATGAGCCCGCACTTGGGTTTCGAATCGGACCATTTCTTTTGAATGGATTCCACGGCAGAGTCGAGCGTGAGCTGATTGACCTGTGTATTCATAGGGCTGAGTTTAGAGGGTTGACTGAGTTGGATCAAAACCTCTTTTCATAAACAATCGGGACAGGCGGCGTACTCGACGCCTTACTTAAAGCAACGTCATCTTGTT
>JAUXGY010000127.1 GCA_030621805.1 Kiritimatiellales bacterium
CTGATGGTATCCTGATAGCCGGTCCAGTCGCGAAACTTGTCGACGGCGTTCTGGTCGGAATCGACGCAAAAGTGGAAGGCCAGCGTGGTGGGACGCGCGACGGAGGTGTATTCGTGCTCCGCGAGCCAGTTGTCGAAATAGCCCATCAGGTGATCCCAGGTTTTCTTGTGGTAGGGGTCGATGCTGATAACGGGTGGCGTGGTCCAGCTGTTCTGGATGTGGTTATACATGGAGGTCGTGTCCCACGTCTGGAAGACGAGAAAGTTGACCGTGTATGCATGCCATGGCTCAATGCCTGCGACGGTCACGATGCCGGTATCAACGTTTAGGCTCCATTGGTCAGCCGGAACGACTTCACCCGTGGTGCGGTCGATCACCTGCCACCAGCGCTTGAAATCGCTATCGAGATCGAGGCGATATTTATCCGCATAGTACGTGGCCATCGGATCGATTTCCACCGTGGCGGATTCCGCAGTGACCGGCGCGGACATCAGAAATTTCTGATGCAGCGCGTCGGGGTTCTGCCGGGGATATTCCTGATCCGAACGCACAATGCAGACGGTGGAATAGACTTTATGGCCCAGCTCGATGAGCTCCTGCGAAAGCAGGGTGCCATCGCTGTCGCGAATATAGTCGGCTCCCCACCGATCGAAAAGTTCCACCACGGTATCTTTTGCACCGGTTTCGGCGGGCAGGGTTACGCGCCCTTGGGATTTATCAGCCATTATTCTTCCCCTTCTTTTTCTACCGTCCCGTCGTCGTGTTCATCAATGCTCTGGTGCTTCAAGCGCTTGAGCAGGTCGGCGAGATCGACGAAGCCGCCAATGCTGAACCAGACGGTGGTGATGATCCCGAGAGAAACCGCCACGATCACATAGCCGTGCCAGAAGCCCGTCCATGATTCCAAGGTCATCTTCCCTGACTTATGCAACACCAGACCGATGATGAAAATGGCCGACATAATAAACGACCAACTGGTGACGAAGATGTAGAGGACCTTGTCGAGGAAGCTGAAGTTCGAGTCGATACCAATCATCGTCAGGAGCGTCCGCTTTTTCGGTGTTCCTTTTTCTTTCGCTTTTTCGGTGGAGTCCTCCTCCGCATACTCACCACGGTGCAGCAACTTGTCCATATTGTGTGGCTCACGACACGTGATCAGCGAAACAATGATATAGAGCAACGTTGAAAGCAGCAGAGCGATCAACATCATGTACTGTGAGTTCAACGGGAAATCTCCACCGGTCCAGGCCACCCAGTTGCGTTGGAAAACAAAACCCACGATCGCCACAACCATGCCGGTTATGATCGAGGTGTATGCGCCCGCTGTAGTTCCGCGTTTCCAGTAAAGGCCCAATGCGATTACTGCACCCGCTCCTCCCAGCCAGATGGTTCCGGTCAATGCAAAGTACATCAGGATGGATTCGCTTTGCTCAAAGAACAGGCTGTAGAAGAAGGCAAAAATGCCAACACCTGCAATTGCCCACTTGAGAACCTTGAAGTGCTCGTTTGGCGATAACGATTTCTTCTGACGCCGCATGGGCATGTAGATGTCCTGCACGAAGATGGAGCCCCATGAGTGCATGTAGGTTCCGTTGGTGCCAATGAAGGCCGCCATCATGACCGCCGCGAAGGCTCCGATCAGTCCAACGGGCAGAAGTTTCGTCAGTACGAGTGTAGTACGCAATTGATTTTGCATCGTTACGCTGGGCAAGGCCGCCATGCGCTCTGTGACTTCCGCCGCCACAGTAGAGTCCGTCTTATCAAACAAAATGGCATACGCCGCGATGGGAACGATCAACAACATCATGTTTTGCACGAGGATGCGCATATTTCCAACGACTCCACCCATCCGAGCTTCATGCGCATTGATTGCAGCACTGTAGTAACCCTGCGTACCCTGCCACGCTTTCCATGTCCAGAAAATGACCAGCGCCTGAATCAGGAAGAAACTCCAGTTGAAGTCCTTGGTTCCCGCAGAGCCAAATGGATTCAACATCGACTGGCCTTTTTCAATGTCAATTTTAACCGGCGTGGTTAACGCAAAGCCCGTTGCGGCTGCGCCCCCTTGGATAAAGAATAGTTCACTCCTACCATTGTTCGTACTTTTGAAGGAAAGTTTCGTTTCCTTCACTTCACCATTCGTTGTTGGAAGAATAAAGGTTTCTGATTCTTGACGACCATCCTTACTCATCACAACCATGGAATACTGGTTGTCGCCTGCGGCTTTATACGAGAAGGTTGCTGAATAATCCGTACTGGTAAGGAGCTGAGTTGAAGGCGTAATGGTAGCAATGATCTTATCCATCTTAAGCTCGCCAGCCTTCAACTTCGTCAGGGTGACATCGGAGAACATATATTTCTCACTCGGAGAGACGCCCTCCATGGTCAACGCCGTAATGGAAGAAAAGTCTTCTGCGCTTTGAACGGCAACAACGGGACTGATATCCACGGCATCACGCTGCCCGATGGTGTCTATAATTTTAGTCCATGGAACGGTGAAAAGAATGAAGACCACAATGATCGAGAGGCAGATATTGGCAAAGGTGCCCTGAATAAAGTCGGTCAGCATGATGGTGATCTGCCCCCCCGCAAAAACGAAGAAGAGAGCAACAACCGTCAATATGGCCATGATGCCCGCATAGACCATGTCAATTTGCATGCTACCGATCGTTGCCATCACGGGCTCCCAGCCAAAGTAGTACTGGAAGAATCGACCCGCAATCGCGGGGAAAAGGCCAAAGTTCAGCGTACCGGAAATAAAGATCACGAAGCCGGCAAAGACGCGGAAGTTTTTGCTGTAGCGCATTTCAAGAATCTGCGCGAGCGTCATGGCGCGCGTCTGACGGTAGCGATAGGCAATCCAGCCGGACATCGCCACAACGACCTGCGCGAGCAACGTCACCATCGTCCACCATGCGACCGAAAACCCGCCGCGATAGTAAGCCTCGAACCAAGCGACGATCGTAATCGCGCCGACACAGGAAAGGCCTTCGGCCACCCCAAGAACATATTTGCGTGCGCAGCGACCTGCCGAAAGAAAGTCCACCACTCCCTTGTTGTATTTGCGAGTACTCAACGCCGCGAAAGTCATCAGACCCAATAACCCGGCGACAATAGCCCAGTCCCAAAATTGCATGATTTGCATCTACTTCTCCTCTGTTTTTTATTCGTTGTTTACTCCGGCACCGCCGCCTTTAATTCTTTCACTAGATCAATGGCGAAGTTATCGATCGACAGTATGCCGTCGCCCTTCTCATTTTTCACAAATCCGATGTAATAGTCCGCATGCGGGCCGGTCTTGAATGTGGCTTCAAATTTCTTATGCGTGCGTTTTTCACCGGTCAGGGCGGTGCGCAGCACTTCGGCATCCGTTCCGCCCTCGTCGGTGGCCACGATCACGCTATACTGGCTGTCGACATCGCACAGATAGTCGAACGTCAGACGATAACTGGTTTCCGGGGCAAACGGCAGTAGCGCGGGCAACGTACGAAAGTTTAGTTCCGCTGCCCTCTCCTTCGATTTCAGCGAATACTGCCCGGCGAGCGTATCGGAGGTATAGGGCTCGTGCGTTTCCGCAAGATGCACGCGCATGTTGCCGCGGAAGCCATAAACAAAGGGACCCCATCCTTCGTCGGTATTCTCGAAATCTTCGAAGAAATAGTGGTCGCCGAAGTCGGTGCGCTTGGCCTTGACTACACGGACATCATCAAAATCCGCAATCGACCCGGCCGCCCCGCCGGAAGCCTGCAAATAGAGTTCAACTTCGTTCGTATCTTCCGGCACATCGAACAGCACTTTAATGCGCTGGTAGTTCGTCAGGTATTTCACATTGTTATCGCTATAGTTACGCACGTTGGTCTGGCTAACCTCGGCTCGGGCAGCAACGGGGGTTCCTTTCGCTACCTGATCCCCAACCGATCCCATCACTCCCAACTCGGCAATGCTGGCAAACGCGGTTCCTGTTTTCTGGGAAAGTGCCACGAGACGAACGTAGCGCGCCTTGACGGGATTCTCCAAGTCCACCAAAAATTCCCGCATGCCCTGACGGTTGCGGAACTCACCCTTCGCTACAGCAGCTCCCCAGGCGTTAGTATCCATTCCGGCATAGAATTCAAATTTCCGGATATGGCCGTTGTTGTTGTCCGAACGAGGCAGGTAAGAGAAGCCCTCAAGCCCCACTTCTTCACCGAGATCAATGCAGATTTCATGCGGATAGCCCGGTTGGCTTCCAGACCACTTGGTATGCCAGAAGGTGAATGGGTTGTTATCAAAGGCATGGATGCCCAAGCCGCCATTCACTTTCTCGGCCGGTTCGTCGCTATCCACGGAAACCAGCGTCCACTTCTCCTTCGGGAGTTGGTTTTCTGCGCCACCCATCCGTGATTTACGTACCCCGATGGCGGCGGTTCGTCCGCCGGTCAGCTCCACCCAAACCGAAGCGGAATAGGTCTGTCCGGCGTCAAGGCCGTAGAGCACCTGCGAAACCGTGGCATCCGCTCCATTGTTTCCGTGGATCCGAAGGTGGTTCTGCCCTCGGGAATCGTTGCGGATACGAATATGGTTGAGCGGGTTCGTCGTGCTTGTGCGTGTCCAGCTATTGAAGCTGTAGCTATCGAATCCGGGATCCTTCACCAGTGAGCCTTCGCCCCACTCAATCTCCGGTTGCAACGGAGGAATGTCGTTGTAGACCACATACGGGGTGTGCGGCAGCACATTCAGCGTAATCTTACCCTCCACTACGGGAACCTCGCACACCAACGTGCGGCCTTGGCCCGAAAGTTTGTAAAGGCGCAACTCGACGGCATCCGCCCAGCTTTCCGGAATAGCCCAAGTACTTTTTCCTCCGGCATCGTTCCAGTGGTAGGCCTTGGTCGGTTCCCGGGGGTTCCACGGGATAAAGAGTTTGTTGTTGTCCGGCTTGCGCTTTTGGCCTTTATATTCCGCTGACGCCCGCAGCATGCCGTTGCGAAAAATCTTCACGGTATCGCCCTCTTCGCGGACCGTTACGCCGCCTTCGAGATCGATCGCACCGTCTTCCCAGCGCAAGACCGAGAAATGCTGCATATATTTAGTGGGCAGGTTCACCACATAGGCATTGCGAAGGAAGGCATACACATCGCGTTCCGAGTGCCAGCCCATAAAACCAAGATCAAAGGCTCCGCGAAGCATCGGCTCGTGTAGCCACCCATCTTTCAGGTGGTTCTGGATAAAACGCGGAATACGACCCTTCACGCCCAGTCCAGCGGGTTTCGCCGGGCGGTGGAACCATGTGGCGCCCCGTTCCATGTAGCCCTCGAATTCCGTATAGGTGGGCAAGCCGTGGTGATTCAGACGATCCACCAGCTTGTAGGCATCCCAGCCTGTGCCGAAATAGACATCCACATAGACCCACTTCAGATAGGGCAGCTCGACCGCCATTGCATCAATACGGTTATAAAGTTTTCCGGAGACAATGTCGTAGCGTTTTTCGGTGTAGTAGGAGTTGTCGAGCCATGACCAGCCCACCTTGTTGGTGTTGGCCAGCTCGTAGTCGAAATTGTGCGCTTCCTTGTGGTACTCCGTCGCGTTGATGTGCACCCCCGGACGGACATTAAAGTCGGCCAGACGGCGCATGACATCGGTCAGTTCTTCTGTGCCCCCCGCGCCCCTGTTGACGTTGCCGGCATAGTCGGGGTGGGCACTGTCGTGGCCTTCCGACTGGTAGCCCTTAAACTGAATATCCTGAGTCAGTCCATCCGTGTAGAGATAGACCTTCTTCGCATGGTCGAGCACGCGCAGGAACGGATGTTGCGCCCAGCTGGCAAAGTTCATGGCAATCTGGGAGTTCACCGTATCCGCCACAAACTCGTGGCCGTAGGGCTTGTCCATCACCTGACGGTAACCCAGCGCTCCATCCTGCCAGTCCACCTTGCCGTCTTCGTTGACGTCGAGATCGGCCTCGTCCACGAGATCGTTCCCATCGCGATCGACGTCCTTCCAGTCGATGTTGCCGTCACCGTCGTTGTCGGTG
>JAUXGY010000053.1 GCA_030621805.1 Kiritimatiellales bacterium
CTGTCGGACTCCGGTATCTTTGCACTGATGGTCTTCATGGCTCTCCTTTGGTATACACAGCACATACCGCCCGCCGGAAACAGTGGAAATTCTAAGTTCGACAGGATCGGACCCAACGAGCAAGAAAAACGCCCCCTCCCCTGCCCCACAATGTAACGACTTGATTCTGCTTCGGATGGTAGTCCAGTCCGGTTCCGTAGTCGAATGGCACCAAGAAAGACGAATGGCTGACTGAACTCGGTCTTCGGGGAATCCCATAGCGCTTAGGACATGGCTGGGTTCGTAGCTTTGAGATGTGCTGGCGGAACCGTTTGAGATGGCAACGACGCCCTTTAGTGCGAGCATGACCACTTCGGAATTTAGCCCGTTGAATGAAAGGTTGATGGCTTGCGGGCCGGATAGGGAAGCACATGCCTTTGACCAAGGAGAACCCCACGGGGAATCCAAATCTCTGTGATCTCTAGCGCAGCGGGTGGTAAAAACGTTTTAGATCCGCTCGGGGGTTTCGATTCCTAGTAGGTCGAGGCCTTGGCGGAGGGTGGCGGCAGTGGCGCGGCAGAGGCGGATGCGGCTTTCGCGGATGCCTTCGTCGGCTTTGAGGAAGGGCACGTTTTGATAAAAGCTACTGTAGATCTGTGCAAGGTCGTAGAGGTAGTCGGCAAGAATGTTGGGCCGGTAGTTTTCGGCGGCGGCGCGGATGGCGGCGGGGAAGCGGGACAGCTTGATGGCGATGCGTCGCTCCAGTTCGTGCTCGATAGTGATGGGATAGTCGTCGAGATCGGTGCCGGAGAATTGCGCGGAATATTTATCGGAGACGGAGGAGATCCGGGCGTAAGCATATTGGAGATAGGGCGCGGAGTTGCCTTCCATATTGAGTGCTTTTTCCCAGGTGAAGGTCACGAGACTTTGGGGATTTTGGCTGAGGTCGGTGTATTTGATGGCACCGATCCCGATGGCGCGCGCGAGTTCTTTTTGCTGGTCTTCGGGCATGTCGGGGCTGCTGGATTTTACCATTTCCAGCGCGCGGGCTTCGGCTTCATCAAGTAACGCGGCGAGTTTGATGACGTTCCCCTCGCGGGTGGAGAAGGTGGCTTCGGGCAGACGCATGAGCCCAAACCAGACATGGACGAGGTTGGCCTCCATGCCGAGTTTTTTGGCGATGGTGAAGAATTGCTTAAAGTGTAGCTGCTGGCGTTCGTCGGTGACGTAGATGATGCGGTCGGGGCTAAACTCTTCGATACGGGATTCGACGGTGGCGAGGTCGGTGGTGGCATAGTTGTAACCGCCGTCGCTCTTGCGCACGATGCAAACGGGCATGCCGTCTTCTTCAAGGTCAACGATCAATGCTCCGTCGCTTTCCACAGCAAGCCCCCTGCCCTCCAGAGTTTTGATCATTTTCGGGAGCTGGTCGTTGTAGAAACTTTCGCCGCGATAGAGGTCGAACTTGACGCCGAGGCGGTTGTAGATGGTGTCGAACTCCTGGATAGAGAGTTCGATGAATTGTTTCCAGAGTGCGCGGTTTTCTCCGTCGCCCTGCTGGAGCTTAACGAGCTCGGCTTTGGCTTCGTCGCGCCATGAGGGATCTTCTTTCGATTTGTTATAGCTTGCGATGTAGACGCGCTCGAGCTCTTCGACCGGCGCCTTGGCCAGCGCCTCTTTGTCGGCGAAGCTGCGGAAGCCAACCATCATCAATCCAAACTGGGTGCCCCAGTCGCCGAGGTGGTTATCGGCAATGACGTGGTAACCAAGAAAACGGTAGAGCCGGTCGATGGCGTTTCCGATCACGGTGGAGCGGATGTGGCCGATGTGCATGGGCTTGGCGACGTTGGGGCTGGAATAGTCAATGACGACAGCTTTCCCCTGCCCCGCTTGCTCCACGCCGAGATGCGGGTCATTTTCCAGAGATTGGATATGTTCGGCCAGTGCGGCGTTAGAGAGGAAAAAGTTAATGAAGCCGGGTCCGGCGATTTCGATCTTTTCAACAAAATCAGGGAGCACGGCGGCATCGGCGAACTCCTGCGCAATTTGACGGGGGGCTTTTTTGAGCACCTTGGCCAGCTCCATGGCGGCGTTGCATTGGTAGTCGCCGAACGTTTCATTTTGGGTGGGTGAAACGCCGAGCTTGATGCCAGATTTTTCGAGCTCGAAAATGGACTGCATGGTTTCGATGGTCCAGATGGATAGGCGTTCTTCAAAGGGGGCAAATTCACGCATGGGTTTCTCTCCGTAAAAGGGGCGAAGAGTATTTCCAACCGGGGGAAAAATCAATCTCCAAAAAACCAGTTAAACCGTGAATGTACCTAGCGCGATGCGGCGCAACCCAAACAGGATCAAATAGGCATCATAATTTTTCTGTCCAAATGTATGGAAACAATTATTTTGCCTGCTTCGTGACGTATTTTTTAATGGCGCCTCGGACAGGATTGCCTCTCACTGTGTTCGTTGCTTTCGTTCCTCAAGCCTCGCTGCGCGTCAAACCTAAGGTTCTCACCCTGTCGTATCACATTTTTTAAAAATGGCGCCTCGGACAGGATTCGAACCTGTGACCCTCGGATTCGAAATCCGATGCTCTATCCAGCTGAGCTACCGAGGCCTCTTAAAAAAAAGGACTCTGTTATTCCGTTGAGGTTTCTTCGGGTGCGGCAACCGGTTCGCCTTTGAAGGTTAGCTTTTCCTTGTTGGCCCTCACCGTGATGAGCGAGTCGTTCTTGATTTCACCCCGCAGGATGGCTTCGGCGAGGGGGTCTTCGAGGTAGCGCTCGATGGTGCGGCGCAGCTGCCGTGCGCCGTAGGCTTTGTCGTAGCCTTTTTCCAAGAGGAAATTGCGGGCGGGCTTGGTGATCTTGAGCTCGATGTTACGACTCAGCACACGGTTCTTTATGTTGGCCAGCTCCAGATCAATGATGGTTTCGAGATCAACCTTGGTGAGTTCGCGGAAGACAATCATATCGTCGAGGCGGTTGAGCAACTCGGGACGGAAGGTTTTCTTTGCGATGCCTTCCATGAGTTCTTTAAGCTTTTTATAGTCGACCTCTTCGTTAGAAGGGGCAAAGCCAAGCGAGCCGGCTTTTTTGACTTCCTGGGCACCGAGGTTGGAGGTCATGATGACAACGGTATTGCGGAAGTCGACGCTACGACCTAGGCTATCGGTGAGACGGCCTTCCTCCATAATTTGTAGCAACATGTGCATGACGTCGGGGTGGGCCTTTTCGACTTCGTCGAAGAGCACGACGGAATAGGGACGGCGGCGTACCCGTTCGGTAAGCTGTCCGCCCTCTTCGTGACCGACGTAGCCGGGGGGCGACCCGACGAGGCGAGAGGCGTTAAATTTTTCCATGTATTCGGACATATCGATCTGAATGAGCGATTCGGGGTCGTCGAACATGAATTCGGCCAGCGTCTTGGCGAGCAGGGTTTTTCCAACGCCGGTGGGACCCAGAAAGATGAATGATCCGATGGGCCGCTTGGGATCCTTAAGGTCGGCGCGGGAACGGCGCAGGGCTCGAGCAAGTGCGCCAACGGCTTTCTGCTGACCGACCACCTGTTCGCCGACAACTTCCTCGATGCGGAGCAGGCGTTCCATTTCCTTTTCGCCCATTTTCATGAGCGGTATACCGGTCCATTTTGCGACGATCACCATGATGTCTTCGTCGGTGACGACGGTTTTATTTTCATCGCGCTGTTTTCGCCAGTGGTCGAGGAGGGCGTCAAGCTTCTCCTTGGTTTGGCGCTCTTGATCGCGGTAGCCAGCGGCATCTTCGAACTTTTGTTCGTGAATGGCGTCGTTTTTATTTTTCTCGAAGCCGAGGATTTCTTCTTCGAGCATCTTGAGTTCAGGCGGACGGCTCATGCTGCCAATACGCGCGCGCGCGCCCGCTTCGTCGATGAGGTCGATGGCTTTGTCGGGCAAGAAGCGCTCGGGGAGATAGCGGGCGGAATATTCGACGGCAGCCTTGAGGGCCTTGTCGGTAAATTGGGCATGGTGGTGCTCTTCATATTTTCCGCGCAGACCCCGCAGGATTTCGACGGCATCCTCAACGGAGGGCTCCTTGACCTTCACCACTTGGAAGCGGCGTTCGAGGGCGGCATCCTTTTCGATGGATTTCCGATATTCCTTGAGGGTGGTTGCACCGATGCACTGAAGCTCGCCGCGTGAGAGGGCGGGCTTGATGATGTTGGCGGCATCCATGGTGCCTTCGGCAGAACCCGCACCGACGATGGTGTGCAGTTCGTCGAGGAAGAGAATAATATTTTTCTCCTTGCGGATCTCGTCCATGACGGCCTTGATGCGCTCCTCGAACTGGCCACGGTATTTAGTACCTGCCACCATAAGGGCGAGGTCGAGCGTGACGACTTTTTTATCGATCAGCAGATCGGGTACGGAACCGTCGTTAATATTCTGCGCCAAGCCTTCGGCGATAGCGGTCTTGCCGACTCCGGCCTCGCCGAGCAGGACAGGGTTGTTTTTGGTGCGGCGGCAGAGAATTTGGATTACGCGTTCGATTTCGTCTTTGCGGCCAATGACGGGATCCAACGAGCCTTCCTTGGCAAGTTTAGTGAGGTCGCGGCCAAAGGTGTTGAGTGCGGGGGTTTTCGATTTTCCCTTTCCGCGTGGCAGGGGTGCGCCCATGGAAGGGGGTTCTGGTTCGTCATCAAACTCGCCTTCGGCTTCGGGATCGTACTCGGGATCGAGGGTCTTCATGATTTCGTAGCGGGTTTCGTCGAGATCGATGCCGAGGTTTTCGAGGACGCGGGCGGCGATCCCCTCCCCTTCGCGAAGAAGGCCTAGCAGGATGTGTTCGGTGCCTACATAGCTGTGACCAAGTCCGCGGGCTTCACTGGCGGATAGCGCTAATACTTTTTTTGCGCGCGGTGTGAACGGGATGTTTCCGATGGTTTTGGTTTCGGGGCCAGTACCGACCGCTTTCTCCACTTCCATCCGAACGGAGGCCAGGTCGATTCCCAAGGATTGTAGCGCATTAACAGCAACGCCGTGGCCGAGAGCGACTAACCCCAAGAGGAGATGTTCGGTTCCGACATATCCATGATTGAAGCGGTCGGCCTCTTTGCGCGCCAGCTGCAATACTTGCTGAGCCCGTGGTGTAAAATTGTCCATAGTTCTTCCCTTTGCGTGCGGTGAATTTAATCCAAATCGTTGTTTTTAGTGCGGTCTTCCATGAAATTGCGCAACATTTCAGCACGCACAATATCCCGGTCGTCTGGTTCGAGGGTTTTGTTGTTTACCTTTTGGAGATGGGCGGGTTGGATGGCAATGAAAAGCATATCAATCTCTCGTTGCGAAAATTGATCGACCATGCCGAGGTCCAATCCCAACCGAAGTGTTGACAGCAGGTTCAACGCCTCTGCACTGGTCATCAGTCGTGCATTGGAGAGAATGCCTCTTGCGCGGGCCACTAGGTCCTCGATGGTCGGCGCCCGATCATTCATTAGGCGCAGTCGTGCGTTATTTTCGTGATCGATGAGCTCGCATACAATCTGTTCCAAATGCGCGATGATTTCGTCCTCGCGCCGCCCCATGGTGATTTGGTTGGAGATCTGGAACATGTTGCCGGCGGCTTCGGTACCCTCGCCCCACATGCCGCGCACGGCGAGTCCGATTTTTGAAATTCCATTGATGACTGGATCCATTTCCTCCATGAAAACCAGACCGGGAAGGTGCAGCATTACTGAGGCGCGCATACCCGTTCCCACGTTAGATGGGCACGAGGTGAGGTAGCCCAGCTTCGGAGAAAAAGCATAGGTGAGATTGGATTCGAGTTGGTCATCGATTTGATCAGCATCTTTCCATGCCGCCATGAGGTTCAATCCGGGCTGGAGCGATTGAATGCGAATATGGTCTTCTTCGTTTACCATGACCGATAGGGATTCATCGGGCGAAACAAACACACCGCAACCCACATCCTTTCGAGCCAAGTCCTGACTGATAAGATGCCGCTCAAAAAGGATCTCCTTATCGAGATCGCTGGCCTCCCCCATCCCCAACTGAATGAAAGGAGTTTTTATGGATTCAAAAATCTCCACGGTTCTATCCCAAATCGTGCATTTTTCCTCTTCGCTGGCCCATCCCGGAAAGGTGTATTTTTCCACGTTACGAGCCAAACGGATCCGGCTACTAATGGCCGGGCCTTCACCCAATCCCGTCGAAATCCAGCTGCCGTGGCGGCGCACCATATCGTCAAGCGTCATGGGAACCCTCCTTTACGGATGCATGAACCGACGTCCGAAGGGCCTTGATCTTGTCGCGCAAGTTGGCGGCCATCTCGTACTGCTCCTTGGCAATGGCAACTTCTATATCTTTTTGCAAGGCAGCGATCTGGGCGGTGATACGGGCTGTATTTCCCTGCCGGGCGGGTATTTTCCCAACATGCTGAGCACTGTGGTGCATGGCCTTGGTGAGTGCGTTAAGTTCGCCCATGAAGGCGTTATAGCATTCGGGGCATCCTAAACGCGCCCGCTTTTTAAACTCAGCGCGGGTCATCTGGCAACGGCTGCAGGAAAGATCGAACTCCGTTCCAATTGATGGGTTTAGTGCGGGTTGTGCGCCTAAACCAAGCAACACATCGGTGATGGAGATCGGGGAGTTTAAATCGATTCCGCTCTCCAATGCGCACTCCTGACACAAGTTTAATTTTTTAACGTTTCCATCGATCACCTGTGTGAGATGAATTGTCGCATCTTTCTTATGGCAGCATTCACAGTTCATGGGTAGTTCCCGTTTAAGTATCCGACACCGGGAAGGGTAATTGGTTGGCCTAATGCTGTAAAAACTTTTTTTAAAGCAATAGCGCCGCATCCATCCGCATTTCTAGGCAATGGAAGTGCCTTCCGTACGGGTACATTCTTCGTATAGCGCTTTTAGTTCGGACATAACCTGACCGGGTTTTCCGTCGCCGATTTGCCGCTTATCGATATCGACCACCGCGATAATTTCAGCCGCAGTTCCCGTAAGAAACACTTCATCGGCCACGTAGAGATCGTAACGTGCCATCACATCCTCACGAACTTCATAGCCCGCATTGCGTGCGAGTTTTATTACCTTGTTACGGGTCAATCCTTCCAACGCGCCACACCAACTGGGTGGAGTCGTGAGCACTCCATTCTTGACGGCAAATACGTTGTCGCCAGAAGCCTCCGCCACCTGCCCTTGCGCGTTAAGCATCAGGCCTTCCATACATCCGGCATTGATGGCCTCGATTTTGGCCATGACATTGTTGAGATAGTTCAGGCTTTTCACGCGCGGGTTGATGGCTTCGGTATGATTGCGTACCGTTCCCACGGTAATAATTTTAAGGCCGGTGTCGTAAAGTTCCTGAGGGTAGAGTTGAATGTTGGCGGCGATGACAATGACTTCGGCTTTTTTACAGAGAAAGGGGTTGAGGCCCAGCGTGCCTTTTCCCCGTGTGATCACAAGTCGGATATAGCCATCGGAAATACCATTGGCCTTGCAGGTGTCAACTACGGCTTGCGACACTTCCGACTTGCTCATGGGGATTTCGAGTGCAATGGCCTTGGCTGAGTCGTACAACCGATCAATATGTTCGTCGAGAAGAAATACGCGTCCGTTATACGCGCGGATCCCCTCGAAGACTCCGTCGCCATAGAGAAGTCCGTGGTCAAACACCGATACCACCGCATCTTGTTCATCCACCAACTTATCGCCTAAAAATACCTTCATTTTTTTCTCCTAAAATTGGAATCACAGACCCTCACAAAGGGACACGAATCTATGTTCATCTATCTGTTTTCTAAATTAAAAGTCCATCCTTCAAGACCAACTGGCGAGAACAACGCGAGGCTACGTCCTGACTATGGGTAACGAGCACGAGAGTATGCCCTCGGCTCTCCACCAGTTGAAACAAATAATGTAAAACTTTATCGCCTGTTTTCGAGTCGAGGTTTCCCGTTGGTTCATCGGTAAAAATGATGTCCGGCTCATTCATCAAGGCCCGTGCCAAAGCGGCTCGTTGTTGTTCGCCTCCAGAGAGTTCCTGCGGGCGATGCCCAATGCGTTCACCCAACCCGACCTCCGTCAACAGCTCTGCGGCTCGCGATTTTGCGTTGATCGCCGAACCCAACGCCATGGCGGGAAGGGCGACATTTTCAAGGATATCGAGTTCGGGAAGCAAATGAAACGACTGGAACACAAACCCAACATTCTTGGCTCGGAAACGGGAGCGCCGCGCCCCCGACATTCCGTAGATACTCTGGCCCCGAAAGTGGACTTCTCCTGATTTTGGCGTATCGAGCCCTCCCATCACATGCAAGAGGGTGCTTTTACCCGACCCGCTTTCGCCCATGATTGAGACCGTTTCACCCGATTTAACATCCACTGAAACCCCCTTTAAGACCTCTAAGGTGGTTTTTCCAATGGTGTAGGTGCGCTTGATATTTTCTGCTCGTAGAATGGTTTCCATAATTCTCAAAAATCCTTCTTACTTCGTCAGCCAAAGGCCTGCAACCTCGTTGATAATCGATTGAAGCCATACCTGGCCGGCCTGCTTCGTTTCAGGTTCTAGGAATTGAATGGTTTTCGTATATGCGCTGCCGACCGGGACGTTTTCGAGCATGGAGAGGAAGGTTTCCTTGGCCTCGGTATTTTCGGCCCATTCGGATTGCTTCAACTCAAACTCCATCGTCTCCCATGCGGCGGCGAAACATCGCTGAGATGCAATCTCCTCATCCGTTTCACTGCCTTGTTGCCCCGGGCTCTGGAGGGACTCCTTCACTTTTTCGGCAAATTCGCCGAAGCGTTTGATGCGCTCGGACAGCACCCATTCGAGGTTTCTAACCCCTCTCTCGTAGCATGCGTGATCAAACTCATCGCGACACATGAAGGTTTTTCGCACATTGCGGTACCACGCCTTCAGCGCAATGATGTTTCCAATATAGAGAAGATTGTTTTTAACGATTCGGTC
>JAUXGY010000160.1 GCA_030621805.1 Kiritimatiellales bacterium
CCCGGCCTGATCGACGGCGCCCACGAAGGCGTTGGCCTCGGCCACCAGTTTCTCCGCCATATCGAACGTTCCAAATTTCTGCTCTTCGTTATCGACATGGCCGGAACCGACCAGCGCAATCCGGCCGATGACTTTCTCCATCTGAAAGAAGAGCTGCGCCTCCATCAGGAAGCGCTCTCCTGCACCCCGTATCTTGTGCTCGCCAACAAGATGGATGAACCCGCCGCGGCTGAACACATTGCTGAGTTTAAGAAAAAGACCGGCGAGAATGTCTATGAGATTTCTGCCGAACTCGGCGAAGGTTTGGAACCGGTCAAGGACTTCCTCTACGGCCACTTTTTCGGGGAAACCCGGTAACCTAGCGCAGATGAATCTTGAAACGTAGGAAGAGGACGGGCTCGTCGGTCAAAACCCTCCACGTTAGCGGATCGTCCCCAAGATAAAAAAATTGGTCTTCGTTCCAATTCTCGAGGTCAGTGCTCCATTGGGGGACAATCTCGATATCGTCCGATCCGGGTTGGCGGTGGGCGGTAAAGGTCATCGCTTGAAAATCATACTCCAGCGGATCGCTGAAAGCATAGGAGCGCAGGTCTCCTCCTTGGTAGGGAATGCGATCCGTTCCTCCTGGATTACCTCCGTTGGAAATACTGGCGCGCCAATTGATCGCAAGAGTATGATCGGGGGCGGTTGTCGGTGCAATCAGAACGAGGCTTGGCCCAATGCCGTCCGGGGTCTCTGGCCACGGTCGCTTATCGTCATAGATGAAGGCAAGAAATTCGGCGGACATAGAGTCGGAGAGTGCGACCCGCTCGCCACCATTATCGAGGCCACCAGAGTAGATGCCGGCAATGGGGTCTCCGGGGTGTACCGCTACGAAAGCGGCAGGATCAGCGACAAGAATCGCGCGCTGCCCAGGCCCAAGCGTGTAGCTGAGCGGGAAAGCGAAAGTGATGCCGTCGCTGAAGTGAACCCCAGTGAGATCGAGGGTGTCGGCGCTCGAAATATTCATGATTTCGATAAATTCACTACCGGCATCAATGATCGAAGGGTGATACATGAGCTCACTGACAACGAGGCTTGAGGCATCCGGCGGGATGCCGACAATAAAGGTGGCTTCGTTGAGAGCCGACCACTCAGAACCATTGAAGGCACGGGCGCGCACATGGGTGGTGGAGTTGAGTGTCAGGGCATCGCCGCCATTCACGGACTCGCCTTGGAGTTCGGGCACGATCAGAAAATCAGTGCTACCCGAGCCGAGGTTCAGTCCGTGGATGGCGAGGACGTTGCCGGTGGGTGAGAGCAGGTTCAGGTGGGCGGTGACGTCGATGGGGACAAACTGGAGGGCTTGGGCATCGGCCGGAGATCCACCCGCTTGGGAGTTCCACACCGGAGTGGATGTGGGTGGGTTGCGCGATGCGATCTCGACCCCATTGAGGTAGGCGATAAATCCATCGTCGAACTTCATCTTCAGAATAAGACTCTGGAAGTTGGCGGGGTCAACCCCGGCGAATGGGATACGCAGGTAAACACTGGGGTTGACGTTGTACATCGTCGCGAGGAGGTCGAGGGATATCTCGGCCTCGTAGCCGGTGCCGTTCTCATAGCCCACCCCAGTCGTTCCTGAGGTCCATGCCATATCATCGAAGTCCTTCATGAACCAGGTTGCATCGACCGAGGCGTCGCTTGGAACAAGAGCCCGGACTGCGGCGCCGGTCTGGAGCAGGGGGGTGACGGTGGTGCCGCTGGCGGCGGCGGTGGCGGTGGGGCTGATGGTTCCACCGATGAGGCGCGGATCGGAACCGTCGGTGGTATAGTAGGTGGTGGCACCGGCGGAGAAATAAACATCGAACCCCGGGGGGATAATGCCACCGTGACGGTTGAATTCCGGTGCATCGAGATCGGGATAGAGATCGTGAGTGCGCATCTGGCTAAAAACGACGGACTGCCGGTTCGGGAAATAGGTGTTTACCATGTTGGCGTTCCTTGCGTCCCAGTGGTCCTGCACAGTGCGCAGGGCGGAGTTCTTGGCATCGCCCCAGCGGGCGGATTCTGCGAAAAGAGCGGGCCGGACATGGGTGGCGAGTTCATTCCACCGCACGATGTTGTTGGCCTCGGTCATGGCGCCGCCGTGGAAGTAGTGCTTGTAGACCCGGTCGGCAAAGCGCAGGCGGTACTCATCGTTGGCGCGGATCGGAAGATCGATCTCGCCGGGCGAATCGGTCCACCAGCCACCGGTTCCGGTCTGCACCTTGTTGCCGCTATTCGGGTTGCCGCCGGCGAACGGGATATCGTTGTCCCAGGTGAAGAACTTGAACCCCTCGGTCCGGCCAACGATCAGATCGCGGATCACGTAGTAGTTTCCGGGCCAGTCTTGCTGGGCGTGGTAGTGGCCGTTGATGAGGTAGTCGATGAAGCTGTCGACATCGATCAGCACCGGGAAGGATGGGTTCGGGGACCCGTCGGGATTGTTGCCTTGGATGCGCTGGTAAGCATTGTCGGTGCCCAGACTGGCGCGGGCTTCGTTGAGGAGGTCGTCCCAGATCGCAGTTGATCCTGCGATCGCGCGATCGGGGCAGCAAAACTTCACCACGTCGTATTCGGTTCGGTCGCCACCCAGATAGGTTTCCGCGAAATCGTCGTCAGGGCGTTCGGTGGGATTGTAGAGCCCCCAGTAGATCCCATTGAGGTAGACGTGGGCAAACATCCCACGCACGGCGGGCTGGTTCATGTCGAACTGGGCACGCTTCGCCCACTCGTCGCCGATGTAGGTGGCCGATCCGAATCCGGAGGCTTCGGCGAGCCAGGCGTCGCGGATGTTGCCGCGCAGGGCGATGGTGTTGAACTTGCCGGGACCATCCGCCCCGAGGATCGGATACTGCATCTTCGTGTCGCCATACTCCCCTTTGAAAAGCAGCCGCATGTTGAGCTTCGGGGTGATGCCGAGGTTGCGCGAGGTGAAGCCCATGATGCGCAGGCCAGCGCCGGTCTGGTAATGACCAATGCCGTCCTCTCCGATAATTTCCACTGAAACCGGGCGCTCCCAGAGTTCCCCTCGGCCGGAGGGATTGAGGTAGATGCCGGTGACCGGATCAAAGAGGTTTTCCTGGTCGGTGACGATTGAGATGGTGGGAATAGCCTTGAGCGACTCGACGATGGCGGCACGCGCCTGAACGAGCGTAAAGTTGGAGTCACCTGCGGCGCGGGAGTAGTCTGCGGGATCCGGGTCCATCGCGTAGTCGGCCGCCACGCTCCCCCAAATGTCCGGGTAGCCGGACGGGGAGCCCTGCACCGCGACGTCATTGAGAAAAAGATAGCTATGCGTACCAATGATGCTTGGCGCGAAATCGGCCTTGAAGGCCATAGCCCGCAGGGCGGTGGTGGTGTCAATATTGATCGGGGAGGAATAAACCGAACCGTGGGTTTCGGAGGGCGTGGAGCCGTCGGTGGTGTAGTGGATGGCGGTGCCGGGGGTCGGGTTAGTGATGGCGACCGCAATGGGAGTATCGTAGAAGCCCCGTTCGATGCTAAAGGACAGGTCGGCGACAAATCCGGTGACACCGCTTGAATCGTTGGCTTGGCCAGGGGTCGGGGTGGTGAAGAATCGTGTGGAAGAGAGATCGGTTGTCACCCCGGACAAGGTGGGAGAAACGAGGAAGTCGCCATCGTCGGCGGAAAGGTTGAGACCCTGGATGGCCAGGACATTTCCGCTTGGAACAAGGGTTCCAGATGGCAGGGAGGAAAGAAATGCGAGGGTATCGTTTTCCGGAGCGGTGGAGCCGGAGTTCCATGCAAGGGCGGCTGGGGCGTTGTGTCGGGCAAGCTCGATCCCGTTGACCCATGCCACGAAACCATCATCAAGTCCGACTTCAAGAGCCAAGGTGTTGATGTCGTCCGGATTGGCGATGTCGAAAGAGGAGCGAACCACGATGCCGGAGTTAATGTTGAGCATCACGGCTTCCACGTCGGTTTCGACATCGGTGGCGGAATTGGGGCTGAACTTGAACGTACCGGCGGCGTAGCGGTTGGCAGGGCCTGCATCGTCCGTGGCCGGAAAGACGCCCGCGCTGCCATAGCGGCTTCCTCCAACAAACTGTAAGCTGGATTCCCCCGTATCGATGTCGAGGCCGCCGATACTGGTGGATCCCTGATTCGCATTTTGCTCCGTGGCGCCATAGCCGTAGGCGACCATCGTATAGCTACCGGGCGGGAGAATGAGTGGAGCGCCAAGCGGCTTGAAGCGGCTTCCGCCTTCAAGCGTTCCGGGGTCTCCGGGTGTAAAGGTTTCGCTGGCAAGAACCGCCACGCCACTATCGCCGCTACGACTCCACAGCTGGGCGTCGATGGTGAGAAAGAGCCCATCGGAGTCGTCGTCGAAGACGCCCAGATCGGTAACGCGGACCTCCTCAAGCACCTCGAAATCCATGCCCAGCGAGCCTCCATAGGCCTGGTTTCCTGGGACACCGCTCTCAACGAGATACGCAGTGTGAAACCCGATCCCTCCGCTGAGAACGGGTCCCGGAGAGGTATTGAAGCCCACCGCAGCTTTGCCCATGCTCCACGCGGAATCATCGTAGCCGGTTTGGGTCCAATCCGGTGTCAGGGTCGCGTCCGGAACCCAATGGCGGGCGGGAGAGTCTGGAGCAACGAACGTGTCGACCTGCATAAGCAACCCGTAGGCGACATCTTCCCGCTGGGGAGGAACGGAAACGTATTCAAAAGCAACGGAGTGGTCGGGCCGAAGCAGGGCGAGGGATTCGCCGACGGCACTGAGTTTAAAGGTCGTGTGCAGATTGCTGCCGGCATCGATGTAGTTGCTGACAGGCTTGCCGGAGGCAAAGACAACGAGGTGTCCGCCCGGAGGGATGGAGATGCCGGCTGGAAATAGCCAGGTCTGCTCCGAGTCGCGCAATCCCCAGCCGCCGAGATCGGCCGCGACCACATCCGGGTTGTGGATTTCTATCCAGTCGGGAAAGTTCCCGTCGCCATCGGCGAGAACGGTGGTGTTGACGGCCATGAACTCACTGATCACCGGCTCGGCAGCGAGAGTAGTGACGAGAGCCAACATGAAAATAATTCCAATAGAAAAACGAGGCAACCACATATCAAAAATATGGGTGGTCTGGGGGTTAAAGGTCAAGGATCAATACGGAACTCGCGAATGCGAAATATCCGCCAAGGAAGGCACCGGACTCGAACCAAGTCGGAGGCCAAGCGGTCTTAGGAAGACAAGA
>JAUXGY010000066.1 GCA_030621805.1 Kiritimatiellales bacterium
GACCCGACTTCCCGAACATTTCCGCCGCCGTCCGGCTGTGAATGTCCTCGCCCTTGATAAACGCGTTTATGAGAGTCTCATCTTCTGAAAGATGCGCCAGAATCCTGAGCTCAATCTGCGAGTAATCGGCGGACAGCAACTTGTCCTGCCGCTCGGCGACAAACGCCTTGCGTATCTCCTTGCCCATGTCCGTGCGGATGGGAATGTTTTGCAGGTTGGGATTTACGGAGGACAGACGCCCGGTGGTGGTGACGGCCTGGCTGAAGGTGGTATGGACTCGCCCGGTTGTGGGAAGCACTTCCTGCGGTAGGGCATCGACATAGGTGTTTTTGAGTTTGGCCTGTGAGCGATAATTTAGAATGTGTTGAACAATCTCATGATCGGGCGCGAGATCGGAGAGAACGGATTCATCGGTCTTGTATTGCCCGGTTTTGGTCTTCTTCGGTTTTTCGACGAGCTTTAAGAGATCGAACAACACCTCGCCGAGCTGCTTGGGCGAGTTGAGGTTAAATTCCATTCCAGCCATGGTGTAGATACAGCTTTCCAGTACCTCGATTTTTTCGGCCAGTGCTACGGAATAGTTATTCAGGTTGGGAACATCGAGATTGATGCCGTTGTATTCCATCTGCGCGAGTACCGGCATGAGCGGGGTTTCAATCTCGTAGAAGACGCGTTCCTGTCCGCGTTCCTTGAGCATCGGCTTGAGCTTGTGCCAAAGCTGGAGGGTAATGTCGGCGTCCTCGGCGCCATATTCACAAAGTTCGTCGAGATCGACCTCGCGCAGCGTTTTCTGCGTGCTCTTCTTTTCGCCGATGAGCGCGGTGATGGGGATGGGGGAATAGTCCAGCAGCGATTCAGCCATGTGATCCATCCCGTGGCGTTGATCGGGATCGATGAGATAGTGCGCGAGCATGGTGTCGAGCAACTCGCCGCGGACTTCAATGCCGTGCCACTTCAACACGCTGACATCATACTTAAGGTTTTGACCGACCTTGCGCACGTCAGGGTTTGAGAGAAGGGGAAGAAACTTTTCCAAGGCGGCCAGGGTTTGTTCGCGGTCGGGCGGGAGAGTGACGAACCATGCTTCGTGAGGTTCGATGCAGAATGAGATGCCAATCAATTCGGCGGTACGGACGTCGAGGCTGGTAGTCTCGGTGTCGAAGCAGACCTCGTAGCATCCTGACAGTTTTTCGACCAGTGCGTCGCGCTCGGGGGCAGTGGTGACGAGGTGGTATTTATGCTTCACGTCCTTGCTCGTTTTGAAGGCAGGAACGGGGTTTATCATTTCGGGTTGCGTCGCCGCCGCAAATTCGAACAGATCGCCCTGTCCTTCGCTGGCGGCGGCCACGGCTACGGAGGTCGGCGTGGGGGATTCGCCGAACAATCGTTTAATCAATCCTTTGAATTCGAGTTCGGTAAAGAGGACTTTCAGTTGGTCGTCGTTGCGGGCGCCAATAAGCAACGCGTCCGGCGATTCGGTTACGGGAACGTCGCACTTGATCGTTACAAGGCGCTTCGAGAGCAGGGCCTGCATTTTGTTTTCCTCGACCTTTTCCTTTTGTTTGCCTTTCAGTTGCTCGGTGTTTCCGAGCAGGTTTTCCACAGAGCCAAATTGGGCGATGAGCTTTTGTGCGGTCTTCGGGCCGATTCCGGGAACGCCGGGAATATTGTCGGCGGTGTCGCCCGCCAGCCCGAGGATGTCGATCACCTGTTCGATCTTCGCAATATTCCATTGCTCCAAAATGGTGGCGATATCGAGTAGTTCGGGCTCACCGCCACCTCGACCGGGCTTGAGCATGAAGGTATGTTCATCGACGAGCTGGGCATAGTCTTTGTCGGGCGTGACCATGTAGGTGTCGAAACCCTGCTTCTCCGCGGTACGGGCGAGGGTTCCGATGACGTCGTCGGCTTCGAATCCGGGGTATTCAAGGACTGGAATATTAAAGGCGGCGAGCAGGTTCTTAATGTGCGGGACGGCAGTATGAATACCTTCGGGGGTGGCATCGCGCGTGGCTTTGTATTCCGGATATTCTATGTGCCGAAAGGTGGGCTCATGGGTGTCGAATGCGACGGCAAGGTGGGTAGGCTCGTAGGTATGCATGATGTCGAGCAGAGTGTTGATGAAACCGAATACGGCGGAGACATTTTCTCCCTTGGAGTTGATTCGTGGATTGCGGATGAAGCCAAAGTAGGCGCGATAGACGATGGCCATTCCATCAATCAGAAAGAGTTTCTTGGTCATAGTTAGTTATCCGTTAGCGGTTATAGGTTATTGGGCGGAACGGTACACTGATGGGTTTCCAATGTCTGGAAAATCCTGTATTTAATTCTTCAATTAGTAGTAGGAGGAGAACGCGATGAAAAGAGTGCTATTGGTTATGTTGATGGTTGCAGGGATCTCGCTGGGAGCGGAGCCGAAAGGCAAATATGCCATCGTCCTGCAGGCGGGAAATGAAACGAATGAGGGCCGTGCGCGGGCAGTGCATGCGTTACTCTATGCCACGGATCTGGTCGAAAAGGGCTATGATATCGTGTTGATCTACGATGGGGCCGGCACGGGTTGGGCGAAGGAGTTCCGCAAGCCGGAGAATCCATTCCATGGCCATTATGCCAAGCTTATTAAACTCGGTATTGTGGAGGAGATTTGCGACTACTGTGCTGACTCCTTCGGGGTGAAGGGAACCCTTTCCGAGCAACAAAAGAAGCTGCTAGTCGGCGATTACAAGGGCCACCCCAGCCTCACCAAGTGGATTGAGCGTGGCTATCAGATTATGGTGTTGTAGGCCTCTTCCAACCGCCGGGCGGAAACCTTGACGGGGGTTTTGATTTCGGGGGCGAAGCGGTTAACACGGAATTCTTCGAGTAGCATGGCGAACTCAATCAGGTCGTGGGCCGATCCAATATCGTTGCATTCAAGGAGCTTGTCGTTGAGCTGGTTTTGAAAGGGCTCGACTTCGGCGAGTTTGCGTAGATCTGCAGGGGCATTGTTACGGATGCGCTGGATGCGGATTTGCATGGCTTTGAGGTAACGTGGATAGCGGGTGAAGGCGTCGAGCGTTTGGAGAAATCCGGGTCGGAATAAAAAGCCCAATTGCATTTCAAGATCATGGAGGGAGTCGTATTCACCCGACAGCTCATCAAGGGCCTTGACGATCTTTTCGCGCTGCTCCAGCATTCCTTCGAGCAGTTCGGCATTTTCTTCGGCAATTTCATACAATGTGGTGCGCGCCTCCGCCGTGCGCTTGGCGAAGGTGGCGGCATCACGGATTTCGATTTGGCCGTCGTTGGTGAGTGCTTCATGGATCGTGGCATCAAAAAAGTCCGTCAAAAAGCCCTCGTCAATCGCTGCGGCGGCGAGCTGAACCATGGGCGGGAGAGGGGGGCGTTTCTCAACATACTTCACTTGGTCGGCTTGCTGAATACGAAAGAGGCGGGCCAGTCCCGCGCGGTGTGAAGCCGTTGCGTCAGCTTTGCTCAAAAAGGCTTTTCTTCCCACGCCAGCAGCCTCGCTCGTGAGTACGGGATAGCCGCGCATTTTTTTACTATCCTCCGTGAGGATAAATTCAGGGAGGGTATCACCCGGCCATGTTTTCAGCGGGGAAAGCGTCCACTTGGCAAAGGACAATTCCGTGCTACTACGATGAGCGGTGAGGCGGTGTTCATCCGAAATCGCGGAGTGTACCCGAACGATTTTATCGCCGTTGGTTTCGATGACTTTCATGCGCAGGAATTCAGGCAGGGCGGCTTCGTCAAAGTCAGAAGCATCAACCGGGAGTTTGAATTCTATTTGCAGAAAGAGGGAGAGCGCATCGAGCAGGGGGCCATGGGGAACTTGGATGGATCGGATAAACTGGTCGGTTGTTTGGTCGATGGGCGCGACGGTGGTGCGGAGATTTTTCGGGAGGGTGCGCAGGAGGCGGTTTGTTTTTTCCTCCAACCAGCCGGGGACGAGCCAGTCGGGACCCCAATTGGGCAGGAAGGCGAGTTTGTCCGTCGGGCAGATGAGGGCGATGCCGTCGAGCTCTTCGCCGGGTTCAAAGGTGTAGATGAGCTGGAATTCTTCGTGGTGGAAGGTGAGGGTGTCGGGATAGTCGGCGGGCATGATGGGTGTGGATTGCGGGAACATGGCATCGACCATTCGCATGGCGATACGGGCATGGGTTTTCCGGATCCAGAGCTCCAGTGTTTTAACAGAATAGACGTCTGGCGGAAGCAGTTGATTGAAGTGTTCAAAGATGGCGTCGTGGTCGAGCAGTGCGCCGGGTCGACGAATTTTTTCCTCCAGTCCGGCAATATCATCGAGCATGCGGTGGTGCAACTTGAGCCATCCGCTGCACGTAGTGAGGTTGCCGGGAGCCAACCCTTCGCGGATAAAGATTTTGCGTGCGGTTTCGGGGTTGATGGGGCCGTAGTGGACCTTGCGGCCGTGGGCGATGGTTAGTCCGCCGGAGAGGATGGATTCTTTGGCGTAGACAAAGCCTTGTTCGGGGTTCCATGCGGGTTGTTTATAGACGGATTTGCAAAGGTGCGGGGCAACGTCTTCGAGCCATTCAGGTTTAATTTCGGCGACCGTGCGGGCGTAGAGTTTGGTGGTTTCGACGAGCGCGAAAACCATCACCCATTCCGGCGGTTTTTTGAAGAGTCCGGAGCCGGGAAAAATAAAAAACTTACGGTTACGCGCGGCGGTAAACTCGCGCTCTTCACCTTTCGTTCCAATGTTGGACGGCAGCCCGGCGAGGAGGCTACGGTGGATTAGGTCGTAGTCATGGATCGTAGACGATGCTTCCAGCTTCGTTGCGTTGGAGCGGCCGGTGGGCTTGGCGTGCGCAACGAAGCTGGAAGCATCGTCTACATTCCACTTCAGATCCCGTACGCAGTTGCGCAGATCCTTCCAAAGATTGCTCCACTCCATGACGCGGCGGTAGTTGATGAAGTTCTTTTTACAGAGCTTGCGCAGCTTGCTGTGCGATCCTCCCGCACCGCGTTCGGCTTCGATGAAGTTCCAGAGGTTGAGAAAGGTGATGAAGTCGGATGTGGGTTCGACCCACTGCTGATGCGCGAGGTCGGCGGCTTCGGCCTTTTCGGCGGGGCGCTCGCGAACATCCTGAATGGAGAGGAAGGCGACGAGGATGAGGATTTCTGGGAGTACGCCTTCGTTGCGTGCTTGAATAATCATGAGGGCAAGATGCGGGTCGGTGGGGAAGCGGGCAATGTCGCGGCCCAGCTTCGTGAGTTTACGGGCGCTGTCGATTGCACCGATGTCTTGAAGGGCTTTGTAGCCTTCGCGTACGAGGGCGGGTTGCGGTGGGTCGAGCAGGGGGAAGGCTTCGATGGGCGGGAGGCCGAGTAGATCCATTTGTAGGATGACGCCAGCGAGAGAAGTGCGGCGGATTTCGGGATCGGTGTATTGTGCACTCCCTTCGAAGGTCTCTTTGTCGTAGAGAAAGATGCAGATTCCATCGGTTACGCGGCCGCAGCGCCCACGCCGCTGGCGGGCGCTAGCTTGGGAAACCTGCTCGATCTGCAAGCCTTGCACTTGCGTGCGGGGGTTGTATCGGCTCAGCCGCACCTGCCCGGAGTCGATGACGTAGTGGATGCCCGGAATGGTGATAGAGGTTTCTGCAACGTTGGTGGCGAGGATAATGCGGCGGCGTCCGCCAATCTTAAAAACGCGTTGTTGTTCGCTCATGCTTAGGCGTCCGAACAGGGGGAGAACTTCCGTGTTTTTCCAGTGCTGGCCTTCGAGCTTTTTGGTGGCATCGCGGATCTCGCGCTCGCCGGGAAGAAAGACCAGCACATCACCTTGATCGTCCACATCCGAGATCCAACGCATCGCGCGTAGGATGTGGTTTGAAAGTTCCTCGTCTTTGCCCGGGGGCAAGAAAAAATCTTCGACGGGGTAGGTGCGGCCTTCGACTTCAATCACGGGCGCGCGGTCGAAGAATTCCGAAAAGCTTTCCGCATCGAGCGTGGCCGAGCTGATGATGATTTTAAGGTCGGGGCGCTGAGTGATTAGGTTTTTGAGGTAGCCGAGCAGGAAGTCAATGTTGAGGCTGCGTTCGTGGGCTTCGTCGATGATAAGGCAGTCATATTGATTCAACAGACGGTCGCGCTGAGTTTCGGCCAGCAGGATGCCATCGGTCATAAATTTGATGACGGTATCGGTGCAGGTGGAGTTATCGAACCGGACTTGGCACCCGACGCCTTGGCCGTATTCGGTGCTCATTTCTTCGGCGACGCGCCGCGCCATGCCGGTGGCGGCGAGTCTGCGCGGTTGGGTGACGCCGATCCGTCCGTTGGAGCCTGCGCCCGCTTCCATCGCCATCTTCGGCAGTTGAGTGGTCTTTCCCGAACCGGTCGTGCCGCAGATAATGACGATCTGGTTTTCTTTGATCAGTTTAATGATTTCCGCGCGCTTCCCGGAGATGGGAAGGAGGTCGGGATAGCGGATTTTAAGTTGTATTTTTGGCGGATCCATAGAGGCAGGAAATAACGCCACAGCCAACCGG
This sequence comes from Kiritimatiellales bacterium, assembly GCA_030621805.1. Lineage (GTDB taxonomy): Bacteria > Verrucomicrobiota > Kiritimatiellia > Kiritimatiellales > Pontiellaceae > Pontiella. The sequence goes on from JAUXGY010000066.1 coordinate 6,510, forward strand.
TACGATCAAGGAATATTAACGAAGAAGGAGCGAAGGGCTGGATGGGCTGATTTGGAGTGATTGTGAGGAAAGGGTTTCATTCACCTAATAATCCTGCTATCCAATCCATCAGTTTAAACGGAGTTTATATGGGACAACTAAAGAATACATTTTCATGGTCGTTCAGCGCGTCGGAGGATTTTGGGCAGTGCCGTCGCCGACGGTATTGGAGCAAGTATGGGATGTGGGGCGGCTGGGCGCGTAATGCGTCGACTGAACAAAAGACGGCCTATCGCCTGTGTAAGATGGACAACCGCTGGGGGCTGATGGGGCAGGCGGCGGAAAATGCAATCATGTGGGTGCTCCGGCAGCATCAGCAGGGGAATCCCGTCGATGCCGAGGCGGCCTGGAAAACCATTGCCCGTCCCTTCATGACGAAAAAGTGGAACGAGTCGAACGAGGGAAACTGGCGCAATTCACCCAAACAGTTTTGTTGCCTGCGAGGGCATTACTACAAAACTCTTGCCGGCGAAGAGGAAAAAGAGGCCAAGCGACAACTGGCCTCGCAGATTCAAAACTGTATCGCCAATTTTATCGATAAGGTGCTCCCTCGGATTGGGACGATTAAGCCGAATCAGGAGTTCCGGATCGCCACGCCGGAGACGGGTGGCGATGTGGAGCACTTTATCTACGAGGGCGTCAAAATTTATTCTATTCCTGACTATGCCTACAAGATGGATGACGAGGTTCATATCCATGATTGGAAGGCGGGTAAGATCAAAGCGGAACAGCACCGGACGCAGTTGTCGCTCTACGCGCTTTGGGCGATGGTCAAGCATGGTGCCAAGCTGGAGAATATTTTTCTCTACGTCGAATATCTCAACGAAGGGCAGGTGCTTCCATTCCAGTTGACGGAAGAAGAAATGGATGCGGCCAAGGTGCTGATGAGCGACTCGGTGGGGGAGATGACCGAGTATCTCGTTGAGCACGATCGCGCCGCCAATGTGCCATTGCCCAAGGAGGAGTGGGAGTTGACGATAGACCCCGCCTGTTGCGGCCAGTGCAATTTTTATGAACTCTGCAAGCCGGAGCTTGCAACGCAGGAATAAGATTGAATAATTGGAACAACCAACGGAGAAGGAAAATGGATTTTGCACCGACCATATTGATTAAGAATCTCAAGGAGAGCCAGATCGGCTCGATCGTAACCATCGGCGGTTGGTTGCGTACGCGCCGCGACAGCAAGGGCGGGTTCAGCTTTCTTGAAATCAACGATGGTTCCCAGTTTAAAGGCATTCAAGTGGTGGCCGATCAGGAACTGAGCAACTACGACGAAATCACCAAGACCTACACCGGCGCATCGCTCAAGGTCGAAGGCGAGCTGGTGCCCTCCCCAGGGCAAGGCCAGGCATTCGAAGTCAAGGCCGTTTCGATTGAGATTCTCGGCAACACGGATCAAAACTATGTGTTGCAAAAGGGTCGCGTCTCGCTGGAAAAACTCCGCGAAGTGGCGCACCTACGCGGCCGCACCAATGTGATCGGTGCCACCATGCGCGTGCGCAACCAACTCTCCAGGGCCACGCACGACTTTTTCACCGGTAACGACTTCCTATATCTGCACACGCCCATCATCACCTCCTCCGATTGCGAAGGAGCTGGCCAGATGTTCCAGGTCAGCACCCTCGACTTGGAGAACCCGCCGAGAAATGAAGCGGGCGGCATCGACTACAGTCAGGATTTCTTTGGCCGCAAGACACATCTCTCGGTTTCCGGCCAGCTTAATGCCGAAGCCTACGCTTGCGGCATGGGGCGCATTTATACCTTCGGCCCCACCTTCCGTGCCGAGAACTCC
>JAUXGY010000199.1 GCA_030621805.1 Kiritimatiellales bacterium
AAAAACATTAAATTATAGGACTGACCCCTCGAGATGACCCCTCGAGACCCCTCGACTGGAAATAGATAAAATGAAAAACGACCCAACCCAATCAATTGCACGCAATCTCAAGATACTCATCTGGATTGTTGCAATCCCCTCTATCCTGTTCTCGGCATTGTTTGTAACTCTAACTGTTGACCATTTCTCGAGTGCAAAACGAAGAGCTACATCAAGGCTGCCAACTGCTCATCCAATAAGGCTTCTGGGAGAACCTCTCCCTCAGAAATACAATAAAACATCAAAAGTTTCTTTGAAGCCAGAGGGAACAACAAAAACCGGAAAATCTCAAATAATCACCCTTCGCCTAATAAACCCATCTTCGTTTCCCGTTGTGTATATTGCCCGTTCGCAATCCAACCCATATCACCTGATAAAAAAGAAAATCGAAAACAAGTGGGTTAATCACGACATCAACTGGTTTGTATGCGGAACCTCCAGACAAGAGTCAGTGGTTATTAATCCAAATGAATCGATCCTCATTACTGTAGAAATTGATAACGATCTGTTCCCGGTGAAAATCGGGATAAAGCATGCACATGGCGAAAAAAGAGAGCAGGAAATTTGGTCGTCATCAATTGAGTTGAACAATAATAAGGAATAAATTTCCCAAATCGGGCAAGGGGAGTGTTTAGCTCCCCGAAACCGCGCGCTCCCCTCTTGCCCCCTCTCCAAAGCCGCATAAATTTCTTTTAGCTGATCCTTTGCTGTTCTAAGGTGGTGCATCCTTTGAACGACGAAGGCTTAACCTGGGGACAACATAATGAAAGCGATTCTTCTAGCCACCACTCTCTCTCTCCTGCTTTGCCCTGTGCTCCATGCGCAGAAGTATGCCAAGGGGAAGATTCTCAACGAGATCCGATGCGAAGACGACAGGGAGTATTCCTATGTACTGTACCTGCCCAGCGGATACAACGCCGACCGAAAGGAAGGATGGCCGGTGCTTTTCGCCATGTCGCCCAGCGGAGGGAGTACAGGTGCCTTGAAACGCTACGTTCTCGGCGCAGAAAAAAACAACTGGATTCTCGCTATGTCCATTCAATCGAAGAATGGTATGGAAGGAAAACGTGCCATCAAGCCCATGGTGGAGGATGTGTTCGACCGCTTCCACGTCGATGAAAAGCGTTGTTATGCAACCGGCTTCTCCGGCGGGGCAAGGGAAGCCTTTCTGCTGGCAAGCTCAATGAAAAGCAACATTATCGGCATCATCCCTTGCGGAGCGGGCGGAGAACCGAGTGGCAGCCGGTTGCTGGCCTACGGCCTTTGCGGATCTTCCTGCTTCAACCGGTGGGACATGGCCACCACCTTCGACCAAATCCGCACCAAGAATGGCCAGCTTCGCTTCTTTCCGGGCGGGCACGCTTGGGCGGGAGAGGATCTGTGCTACGACGCCATCACCTGGCTCAACGGGCAATACCTCGCCAAGAAAGGAACCCCGTCGGAAATCAATGCTTATTCAAAAATGCTTCTCGCCGAGATTGAGCGGAAGCTCGAAAGCGACCCCTACTTTGCCTATGAACACGCCTCCCTGCTGGCGAGCATCAAAAAGGCGCCCGCAGCATCCGAGGCCAATAAAATAGTTGCCAAACTCCTGAAGGACCCAAGGATCAAGAAGTACATTGAGGCTCTGGAAGAGATGGATGATTTTGTCGATGAACATTTCAATACGGATACCATGGACTACCGCAACAACCCCTGCACCTCCTCCCAGAAGAGCGACGCCAAAAAGCTCGCCGCCACGTATGCGGACACGCCGCTCGCGAAAACCATCGAAGGCTTTGGAAAGCCCTCTAAAAAATTCTAACTGACCGCCGATGAACGCTCTGTTGACCATCGATATGCACCTCCCGGAACCGGAGGCGTTGGAGCAGGCACGGCAGGTGTTGGCCCAAGGGGGCTTGGTGATCGTCCCGACGGAAACCGTCTACGGCATCGCGTGCGATCCTTCCGTTTCGGGTGCGATGAAAAAGCTCGTTGCTGCCAAAGGCCGTGAGGAGGAGAAACCGATTGCCCGGCTCGCTGCGGACGCGGAACAGGTTGCAGCGGTCGCCAAGAATTGGAATGACGGCCTGCAGGCGCTGGCTACGGAATACTGGCCCGGGCCGTTGACGATCGTGCTCGAAACAACTGAAGGCTGGACGGGCTTCCGCGTCCCCGACCATGCCGTCGCTCTCCAGCTGGCGGAACGCTGTGGTCACGGACTCGCCCTCACCAGCGCCAACCGAAGCGGCGAACCCGACACCCAAACCGCCGGGGATGCGATGGCCGCTATCAAAGCCGATCTAGTGCTCGACAGCGGCCCCTCCGCGGCGGAGGCCCTTCCAAGCACCGTGGTGAAAATTGATGAAACCTCCATCGAGTGTCTGCGCGAAGGCGGCCTGCCCTTTTCCAAAATCGAACAAATGTTTAAACACAAAGGCACCAAGGACTCTAAGGAGGTTTCTTTGTGAACTTTGAGCCTTCGTGTTTTTCAATGAGGACTAGTTGATGAAAACCGTTCTGTTTGTCTGCACCGGGAACACCTGTCGCAGCCCAATGGCAGAGGCGCTTTTCCGCCACCGGATCGGCGAGGATGCCGGGTGGGACGCTGCCTCGGCGGGGATTTATGCCGGCGCTGGATCGGCGGCGAGCGCCCATGCCGTCGAGGCGCTGCGCGAACTGGAGATCGATCTATGCGGCCACCACAGCCAACCGCTTTCCGCCGAGCTGGTCGATGCCGCCGAGTTGATCGTCACCATGACCGCCGCGCACCGCTTCCATATCCTCCAGGACTTCCCCGAGGTTGGAAACAGAGTTTGCTTGCTTAAGTCATTCGGAACGTCAAATGTGCCCGCCGATATCTCTGATCCGTATGGCGGGTCGCTTGATATCTATCGAAAAACGCGCGATGAAATCGACCGGGCCCTTTCGGACCTCGTTCTTTCCATCCGCACCGGAAACCCATAACCACGAGGACCATTTCATGAAAATCGCAATTGGATCGGATCACGGCGGCTACGCCCTTAAAACGCAGCTCGCCGAAGTCCTCAAAGAAAAAGGCATCACCGTCGAGGATCTCGGCACCCATAGCGCGGAGTCGGTGGACTATTCCGACTATGCCGCTGCAGTCGCCGACGAAGTCTCCAACGCCACGGTCGATCAGGGCATCATCATCTGCACCACCGGCATCGGCGTAAGCATCACCGCCAACAAGTTTCCGCGCGTGCGTGCCGCCCTCTGCCTGAACGCTGAAATAGCGTCCCTGAGCCGCCAGCACAACAATGCCAACATCCTCTGCCTGAGCGGCAAGTTTACCCCGGTCGAAAAGGCCACCGCCATTCTCGATGCATGGCTTTCCGCCGAGTTCGAAGGCGGTCGTCACGAACGCCGCGTGAAGAAGATCAAGGACTACGCCTCCGAAACCGCCGGTACCATCGCCGTCTACGACGCCGATCCGGAAATCTACGCGTTGCTCAAAAAGGAAGACCAACGACAGAAAGAAAACCTCGAGCTGATCGCCTCCGAAAACATTGTCAGCAAGGCCGTGCGCGAAGCGAACGGTTCGCGCATGACCAACAAGTATGCCGAAGGCTACCCCGCCAAGCGCTGGTACAACGGATGCGAATGGGTCGACGAGGCCGAACGCCTCGCCATCGACCGCGCCAAAGAAATCTACGGTGCCGAACACGCCAACGTACAGCCGCACTGCGGCAGTGGCGCAAACATGGGCGTATACTTTGCCGTGCTCAACCCCGGCGACACCGTCCTCGCCATGAGTCTCGCCGAGGGCGGACACCTCACCCACGGCCACCCGATGAACTTTTCGGGCCGGTTCTTCAACGTCGTTCCCTATGGGGTCGATAAGGAAACCGAGCAGATCGACTACGAACAGATCCAAACCCTCACCGACGAACACAAACCCAAAATGATCGTGGCCGGGGCGAGTGCCTACTCGCGCCTCATCGATTTCAAACGGTTGCGCAAGATTGCCGACAGCGTCGGGGCCTACCTGATGGTCGATATGGCGCACATCGCCGGTCTCGTCGCCGCCGGGTGTCACCCCAACCCGGTGCCGCATGCCGACTTCGTGACCACCACCACGCACAAGACCCTGCGCGGCCCGCGCGGCGGCATGATTCTCTGCAAGGAAAAGTTTGCTGGCGACATCGACAAGCAGGTCTTTCCTGGCATCCAGGGCGGGCCGCTCATGCACACCATCGCAGCCAAAGCCGTTTGCTTCCACGAAGCACTGCAGCCCGCATTTAAGCAGTACCAGCAGCAGGTGGTCAAGAATGCCCAGACTCTCGCCAATGCACTTGAAGACGACGATATCCGCATTGTCTCCGGCGGCACCGACAACCACCTTATGCTCGTCGACCTCACCGGCACCGGCGTCACCGGGAAGGTAGCTGCCGCCGCGCTTGACCAGGCGGCGATCACCGTCAACAAAAACGGTATCCCCTTCGACACCAAGAGCCCGTTCGTCACCTCCGGCATCCGCATTGGAACCCCGGCC
>JAUXGY010000308.1 GCA_030621805.1 Kiritimatiellales bacterium
TTCGGCTTTCCGGTCGAACCGGAGGTGTAGAGCAAAAAGAGCGTGTCTTCGCTGTCCATATGCTCGATCGGGCAATAGGGCCGTTCGTTTTGCATGGCCAGGCCAAGATCGATATCGCGCGGTTCGTAGAAGGGTACTTTGGCCTCGGTGTGGCGAACCATGAAAACATGCTTTACCGTCGGGCAAGCCATAACCGCTTCATCGACCGGGCGCTTAAGCGGGATCGTCTTTTTTCCGCGTCGCCCTTCGTCGGCGGTGATGACGGCTTTGCAGCGTGCATCCTGAATGCGGTCGCGCAAGGCTTCGGCACTGAACCCGGCAAAGACGACATTGTGCACCGCGCCGATGCGGGCACAGGCGAGCATGGCGAAGGCGGCTTCGGGAATCATAGGCATATAAATGGCTACGCGGTCCCCTTTGCGAATCCCATTATGGCGAAGCACATTGGCCAGCTTACAGACCTTATGATGAAGCTCACGATAGGTAATCTTGCGTACATCGCCGGGTTCATCGCCCTCCCAAAGAATAGCCACTTTATCGCCGCGCGTTTCCAAGTGACGATCGACGCAGTTGTGGCAGACATTCATTTTTCCGCCGAGGAACCAAGCCACCATTCCACTGGAAAAGTCGCAGTCGCTTACCTTTGAGAAGGTGTGGAACCAGTCAATATTTTCCTTCGCCTGATTTTCCCAGAAAACTTCTGGTTCCTCCATACTCTGGGCGTAGAGTTTTTGGTAGCTTTCGGAACTTGAGAAATAGGCTCCATCGCTCACTCGTGCGGGAGGTGAAAAGATGCCGGGACCATTCGATTGACCGCTCATAGATGTATCTCCATGTTAAATGAAAATACATTATAAATGCGATCACCTATAAGGCAACCCTATTTTCAGCCGCTTTGACAAACGGCCCGTTCAGAGCATCAAACAGATTCGTCGCGTAGCGGAATATTCCGCTTATAGAGGTTGATGTAGCGGGAGATACGGGTGGCAAGATCCTTCTGCTTATTGGTCTTGGCCACCTTAAGTGCTTTTTTCGCCCAATCGCTGGCATCAGAGAAATGCTGCAACTCAGCATAAGCCGAACTGATTAAAACGAGCGTAAGCGCATCGCTCTGACCGGTGATATCCAGTAACTTCTGGGCGTATTCAAGAGCCTCATGACCATTACGTTCATCAGGATTCTCGTCCGTGGCAAGAATGAGGATGATTTCGCGTAGCGCGGCGGTATCACGCGGATTGACATGCAGCTTCTTTCGGGCTTTTTCGTTTTTGGAAGCGTTTTCCTCGTTTTCAACATCGTTATCAATATCTTCGAGCGCAATAAGCTTAAGGTCGAGTTCGATCTTCTCTTCGTCGAATTTTTTCTGGAGGAAGGGTTTGTCGATCGCGTTGCTATAGGCTTCTTCAGGGGTAATAATACCGCGTTTCACCAAGCTCAGTAGGTCATCGGCAAAGGTACACATGCCCACGTTGCGACCCGTCTGCATCAGAGACGGAATCTGATGGGTCTTTCCTTCGCGGATATTAGCGGCAACCGCAGGAGTGACCACGAGAATCTCAGCGGAGGCGATCCGCCCACCCCCAATGCGACGGCAAAGGGTTTGGGCAATCACGCCCTTCAGCGAGTCGGCCAGCATAGTACGAATCTGATTTTGTCGGTCAGCCGGAAACTTATCGATAATGCGGTCAACGGTAGTCGCGGCGGTATTGGTGTGGAGGGTTCCGAATACAAGGTGCCCGGTTTCCGCCGTTTCAATGGCAATCTCCATCGTTTCCAAGTCGCGCATTTCTCCCACCAGTACGATATCGGGATCTTCGCGCAAGGCGGCGCGCAGAGCATTTGAAAAGCTCTTGGTATGCACATGCACCTCGCGCTGGTTGACGAGGCAACCCATGGAACGGTGCTTAAACTCCACCGGGTCTTCGATGGTGATCAGGTGCTGGCGACGGGTGCGGTTGATCAGGTCGACCATGGCCGCAAGCGTGGTGGACTTGCCGCTTCCAGTTGGCCCTGTAACAATCACAAGCCCTTTGTTCAGGAAGCAAAACGAACGAATGCCCTCCGGAATATTGAGTTCTTCAAACGTGGGAATACGCGATGGTATCTGCCGCATAACGCAGCCGATCCCCTCGTGGTCCACAAAGATGTTGACACGGAAACGGGCGGTTCCGGGAAGTTCGTAGGCAAAGTCGGTATCCCAGTTCTCTTCCAGTTCCTCGATATTTCGTTCCGGTGCAAATTCAAAGAGAAGCTCCTTGAGCTCCTCTTCGGTAAACTTTTCCGTGCCGCGTTGGAAGTGCATCTCGCCGTCCACCCGAAGACAGGGCTGGTCGTTGGTGGAAAGATGAATATCGCTGGCTCCTTGCTCTATCATCTCCTCGAGGTATTGGTCTATTCTCTTCATAATTTGAATCCCCTAAAATATACTGCCTACTTTAAGCAATAATAATGCCAATAAAGGGGTTCGCTGTTTCCCGAATCAATCCTGCTGATTGATCTCCTGCTGAAGGGTACGGCTCAGCTTACGCCAGTCGAGCGGCTTGGACATGAAGACGGTATTCCCCAGTTCCTTGAGATTTTCGCCGTCGGCCTTTTCCATATACCCGCTACACAGGATGGCCGGCAACCCGGGATGGAGCGATAGGCATTCGCTAATCAGCTCATATCCGTTCATCTCCGGCATGCTATAGTCCGATACCAGCGCATCGAAAGCTTCCGGATCCTTCCGGAAAAGTTCCAGAGCCTGTTTCCCATCAACGGCCGTTGCAACGGAATAACCAAACGACTCAAAGATTTCGCTGCCCATCGAGAGCACCGCGTCGTCGTCATCCACGAAAAGAATATGGCCGAATCCTTCCGGTGTTGAATGATCGATGGCTTTCTGCTTCTCCTCGGCATTTTCAAGCAGGAGCGGCAGGTACAGATGGAAGGTTGTGCCCTGCTCCAACACGCTCTCGACCGAAATATAGCCCCGATGCTTACGCGCGATACCATGAACAATCGACAGACCGAATCCGGTCCCCTCCCCCTTCTTTTTCGTCGTGTAGTAGGGTTCAAAGATGCGTTCCAGCGTTTCCGGTGCCATGCCGCAACCCGTATCGGAAACGGTAACGCAAGCGTACAACCCGGGA
>JAUXGY010000426.1 GCA_030621805.1 Kiritimatiellales bacterium
ACGTTTTGAGAAAGCATGAAAAGTATAGCTATCAAACCTTGATGCCAGCTCCTGTCCGCAACGTTTTCGAACGCGTTCTTTGAGATTTTCGCTCGCATCTTTTTTGAATGAAATTGCCAAAATCCTTTTCGGATAAGAACAAGCACCAGTGCGGAGAAGAAAATCCGCTCGTTGAGCGAGCATCTCCGTCTTACCAGCACCAGGGCCCGCCATTAAAGCGATATTTCCATCTCGTGATGTGGCCGCAGTAAATGCATTCGGTTCAAGATCAAGACCACTAGCCTGAATTATTCATAAAAGCGGCCTTGGTTGCCGCAATACATTCCAGTAGAATGTGTTGCGAATTACCACCACGTAAAAACAACCAAGGTCGCCAATGCACAAAGATAACCAGATACAACTCCCTTTCTCACCCTTAAAAAAACGGAAAGTTACGGCGGTCTTCGATGAGCCATTGGTCAGTTCCGACGGTGGACTCATGCTCATTCGCGAGGTGCTTGAAGAAACCGGGATCATTCGTTCACTTGCCAGGGCGCTGCACGATCCCCGGCATCCATCCTATGTCGACCATACGATGGAGGAACTCCTTACCCAGCGTGTTGCCCAGATCTGTTGCGGATATGAAGATGCCAATGACTGCGACACCTTGCGTGACGATCCTCTTTTCAAGATGGTGGCAGGCCGTCTTCCCGAGGGGGATGCACTGGCATCGCAACCCACGATGTCGCGTCTGGAAAACCGAGTGTCGGCCAAGGAACTACTCCGGATGGGCTATGCCCTTGTGGATCAGTTCATCGCCTCGTTCGATCGTGCGCCGGAGGCCATTGTGCTCGATTTGGATCCGACGTCCGACCATGTCCATGGGCGGCAGCAACTCGCCCTATTCAATGCCTTTGAAGATGAATACTGCTTCATGCCGTTCCACCTCTATGACGGGCTCAGCGGCAAGTTGATCACTACGGTGCTGCGTCCGGGAAAGACACCGACGGATCAGGAGATCATCAGCGTGCTTAAGCGCGTGGTGAAGCGTATTCGCGCGGCATTCCCCGATACCCGCCTGATCTTCCGCGCCGATTCGCACCATACGAAGCCTGCGGTCATGGACTGGCTGGAGGCACGCTCCATCGACTTTGCAACCGCTTTGCAGACAAACAGCCGTTTGAGAACGGAGTTTTCGCAGGCCCTCGCCGATGCACGCAAGAAACATGAACGCACCGGCCGCGAAGCCTGTGTCTTTGCTTCCGCCTTCTATCAGGCTCGTAGCTGGAGCCGGGCGAGGCGCGTTATCTGCCGAGTGCTGGTGAATGCGAACGGGGAGGATCTTCGCTTCATCGTTACCTCGTTCGAGCGCAGCGGGGCGAAGTATCTTTATGAAACGGTCTATTGCGGGCGCGGCGCCATGGAGCTGATGATCAAGGATCACAAGAACGGACTGCTCTCGGATCGGACCAGCTGCCACCGGTTTTTGGCGAACCAGTTCCGCTTGTTCCTGCACTCCGCCGCGTATGTGGTGATGCATCACCTTCGGCGAGTGCGACTCAAGGGCACCGAACTCAGTCGCGCCGAATTCAAAACCATTCGTCTCAAGCTACTCAAGATCGGTACCCGGGTGAAGGTCGGCAAGACCCGTATACGGCTACATCTGCCCCAGAGCTTCGCCCATATCACCGCACTGAAAACAGCGGTATTCGCGAATACGGGTTAAAGAGCAAACCAGCGGTCCCCTGCGCATTTAAAATACAGGGGTAAGGGGGAGGTCTGTCCAAAAACAGTCAAAAACGGCATAAAACACCCCGCACGACTCTCTATCCGCTCTCAACAGCGTCTCCCCGAAGAGAAACAAGCTCCAAAATCGGGTTTATGAATAGATCAGGCTAATGCTGCTTATTGTTGAATAACAATAGTCTGAAGGGCCTGCCCCTTGTGCAAAATCAAGGCAGGTTAATTCTTCTTGTTTGCCGGTGCCTTCAGCTTTTTCAGTACGGCCGTTTTATCCCCGCCGTGGGTTTTGGTGATGGGGTTTCCGCCGCGGCCAAGACCCTCAAAGGCGCCCGCATCCACCAGTTCCCATATGGCATACTTGGCTTTCCCATCGACGGTCAACAGGCCGAAATGCCCTTCCGAACCGTCGGTGCCTTTGCTTTTCCAAAGTCGGA
>JAUXGY010000444.1 GCA_030621805.1 Kiritimatiellales bacterium
GGTGCGAGAGTATTTAAATCTGGAGGACAAGCCCGATGTCTATTATTTCTGCAGCCATTCTACTGTTTGCGGTCATGGATCCCTTCGGGAACATGCCGCTCTTCGTCAGTGTGCTCGAAACCCTACCGCCGGAACGGCGCAAACGAGTCCTCGCGCGTGAACTGACGATTGCGCTTGTGCTCCTGGTCGCCTGTCTTTTTGTTGGCCCGTTTTTCCTGTCGATATTGCATATTTCCGCGCCATCATTGGGCATTGCCGGGGGCATCATTCTATTTTTGATATCGATCAAGATGGTATTCGGAGGCACCGATCAAATGTTCAAGGATGTGCCGGATGGTGAACCCTTGATCGTTCCATTGGCCGTGCCCTATGTCGCCGGACCTTCTGCCACCGCGACCATCCTGCTGCTGGTGGGGCAGGAGCCGAGCCGTTGGGGCCACTGGCTACTGGCCATCGTTCTGGCGTGGGCCGTGAGTGCCTTCTTTCTCTCTTTCTCAATAAAGATCGCCGCCGTGCTGGGCAAGAGGGTACTGTGCGCCATCGAGCGCCTGATGGGCCTCATGCTCACCGCCATTTCCATCGAGATGCTACTCAATGGCATTTGCACCGTTTTTGAGCATTGAACAGTAATTGTCCGGCGGTGACCTGTTGGCGGGCTTAAAAGAGATCTGTAAGGAATTGGAATATGAGGGAGAATGGGATGTAATTCCAATAAATATTGACGCACAAAACCTTGCATGATAAGTTTTTTAATTCTTCTGTCTATAACGCATGAATGCTCTGGAGAGAGGAGTCGGCGGGATATTTTTCCGGCGTTACCAGAAAAGGTCTCGAAAAGATGAAACGAATAATTACACATACCAAGAAGCTAGTTAAAGGAATGCCCACTGCGGTGGTAGTGAGCATCTTGTTTCACGTAGGACTCTTTGTGCTGGCTGGTGTGCTGGTGATTTTTACGATCACTAAGCCGAAGGAGATCGTGTTCGATCCACCCCCTCTTGTGAAGGTTCCGAAAATGCCGCTGCGAAAGCTGCAGGTGAAGATGAAGAAGCCGTCCAAACCCAAGGCGAGTGCGAAAATCACCGCCGTGGTTCCCCGGCCTGACCTGCATGATATCCAGTTCCCGGATCTGGCGTCGAGTGGCATTGGGGCAGGGCTTGGCGGTGGCAGCGAGGTGGTCGACTTTGGCCAGATGCCTATATTCGACGAAGCTCCCGGGGCTTTTGGAGAACCGATCGATATCGGCAACAACCTAGTGGGCACCTTCTACGACATGAAGCGGCGGCGGAATGGAAGTTCGCTGGTTTTGGACAGAGAGGAGTTTAAAGTAGCCGTCGGAAAGTTTACGAGAGGGGGGTGGAAAACCACCGATCTGGCAAGATACTACCGTGCACCGAAACAACTCTATGCCACTTCGATCATGATCGGTGCGATGCTGTCGGTGCTTGCTCCGGGGGAATTCAACGAACCCGACACCCAAGGATTGCAGTGGATCGTGCATTACAAGGGAAAGCTGGTCTATCCTAAACCCATTAAGTTCCGGTTCTGGGGGTGCGGCGATGACATCCTGCTTGTTCGAGTAGGTGAAAAAGATGTTCTCAACGCCCCGTGGCCAGGAACTGAACATTATTTTTCCGACTGGGCGGCCAGTGCTGCCGGGAACCGGAATCAACGCATGGGTAACACCTGGGCGGTTCCCAGCGACTGGATCACCCTGGAGGCGCACGAACCGGTCGATATGCAAGTGGTGATCGGGGAAGTGCCGGGCGGCGTGTTTTCCTCCATGCTTGCGGTCGAGGTCGATGGCGTGGATTATCCAATGAACAAATTTGGCGGCCGAATTTTCCCCATGTTCAAGACGGCGGAACCCACCTTCGATCTACTGGATGCGATCTACTACAGCCTCTATCCCGGCGAGGCAGCGCCCATTGGTGGGCCGGTTTTTTGCGACTATGGCGATGCGGCGATTGAAGGAAAGTTGGTACAAGACGAGGTGGACACTGAAAAAGC
>JAUXGY010000380.1 GCA_030621805.1 Kiritimatiellales bacterium
TGGTGTGTTTAAGTCTTGCAGTGGGTTGGGGGCAACATTCTTTTTGGGCAATGATCCCGCGTCATTCGGGACTCAGGTGTTCGATGGGACAGCTTCCTATTTCTCGATCTGCTACAAGAGCGATAGTTTTGGTTTTACATCGCCGACTTGGAAGGGTTATCAGGCTAGAGAGATTGATCAAGTTGATTTCCCGCTGATCAGATGGCTGGCGCTACATGGGTTTGGCTATGGGGTGAATCTCGACCAAGACACGAACGGGGACGGGGTGACGCTGCTGATGGCCTATGCGCTGAACCTTGATCCTGCTCTCGATCTTTCGGACAGCCTGCCGCAGGCGGAGATTGCGGCGGATGCAATGGGCATGACCTACTATGCCGCCAACCCGGGAATCACCTACACCGTGGAAACCAGCACGAATCTGCAAACGTGGACGGAGACCGGCGTGTCGGTTTCCGACTTCGACCCGCAATTCCGGCGCACCGCCACCGTCGACCTGACCGATCCCCACCGCTTCCTGCGTCTGCGGGTCGAGCAGTAGAGGCCGCCGTTTACAAACCCATTTCCGATCTTGTTGTAGCCGAGATCCAAGATCGCGGAACCCGTGGCCAAGTCTCCTTCTTTCACCAAGGCGGGGACTCGGATCCCAGACCTTATTCGGCGGTCTTCGGAAGGGTCTTCACATCCACGGTCTCCATCCAATGGTGCAGGGCGGGCCAGCCCTGAAAGCCGGAGACTTTCTTGATGTAGCGAAATCCATCGCCATAGTCTGGGTCGGTGCATTCCTCGATGCCGTAGAGCGTGTCCGCATAGTTGCGGCGGCGGCAAAGTTCGGCAGCGGCTTGTTGGCAGATGCCTTCATGAACCCATAGCGGGGCCTTTTCCAAACGGGGAAAATGCTCGTGGATCAAATCGTGCATCAGCTCATGCGTGGCCGCCACTCGGAAAACCTCATCGTGCAGATGATCAACGAGGTAGATCTTTTCCTGATCAAGCTCCGGTGCCTCCTTCCATTTTCCAAAAACTCCGCGTTTAGTCATCATCGTTTGGCGGCTGTAGAGACCCCGAACCGAGACGGGGGAGTCGGACTTTCGGATATCCTCCGAGAGCTTCTCCATTTTTGTTTTGTCCACCAGCACGAGCTCCGGCACCGTCGTATGCTTGAGCGACGTCCACGCCTCAAGTTGATGTCGGGCGCGGTCATAATGCTTCTGAGCCATCTCCTGATTCTTTACCGCCCAACGCATGCACCCTGTGCAGATTTCTCGACCATCCTTCAGTGGGGTTGAGTGTGCCGCGGGCAGCCCGCACGAAAAACAGGTCGGATGCTTTTTGAAACACTCCGCACAATAGTGGTGGCGGGTAATTTTGAATCCGTCCTCAACCGGTTTTTTGCAGAGATCGCATTTTGGCAACGTCGTATGAAAGCAGGTTTCACCGCAGAAAATGCGACCCTCGGCTTTGACATATTTCCCTCGGATCACCTTCTTGCAAATCGAACATTTGGGCCGGAGTTTATCGACACATGCCTGCGAGCATACCGTCTTCCCATCGTAGGTCAGCACCTGCCGCGACAACCGCCCCCCGCAAACATCACACCGTTGACTCCGTGCATGCACGCTCGCGGCCATGCAGCAAACCGCCACCGCAAACCACCGTCTGGAAAGAGCCATTTTCATGAACATTTTTTACCATGAAGTTACGAAGCAAACGAAGGTTTTCATCTGAGATCCTTTGATCTTCGCTAAAGCATTTCGGGGTGTGTCATGATGGCACAGGTGGGACAGACGGGGTACTGGATGTGGGACAAGTGGCACAGATACAAGTACGCGCCTTCTTTGCGAAGTTTTAGGTGGTAAAGTTTTAAGTTGCGCGGTTTACGTGAGTTACGAATTACTGATCACTCGTTACGTCCACTGGCACACCTGTTGCTTTAGGGCGGTTGTCGAACGTGACATCAATTTATATTAAATGGAGGAAAAATTATGAGCACAGCAGGATCTAAAGTATTGGGTATCGACCTCGGTACCACGAATTCGTGCATGGCAGTGATGGAAGGCGGAGAGCCGACCGTGATCCCGAATGCGGAGGGCGGGCGCACCACACCGTCAATCGTGGCATTCACGAAGAGTGGCGAACGGTTGGTTGGAACGGCGGCGAAACGCCAGGCGGTGACGAATCCGCTGCATACTGTTTTTTCGATCAAGCGTTTTATGGGTCGTAAATTTGACGAGGTGGAGCATGAGATCCATCTGGTTCCGTACAGCGTGGTGAAAGCCAAGAATGGTGACGCGCATGTTAAGATTGACGATAAGGTGTATTCGCCGCCGGAAATCTCGGCGATGATTCTTCAGAAGATGAAGACGGATGCTGAGGCCTATCTGGGCGAAACGGTTTCGCAGGCGGTCATCACGGTGCCTGCCTACTTTAATGACTCCCAGCGCCAGGCCACTAAGGATGCGGGTAAGATTGCCGGTCTCGAAGTGCTACGCATCATTAACGAGCCGACCGCGGCGTCGCTGGC
>JAUXGY010000443.1 GCA_030621805.1 Kiritimatiellales bacterium
ATATTATCATTAACCAAGGGGCTCCCATCTCCCTGCAGGCCGTGGCTGGCTACGAATGGTATGACAATGGAAACGGATCAACCATCGATTGGATAACGCTGGGTGCCCGGCCCGTATACCATTTCAACACTCACTTCTCGCCGGCGCTTGAAGCCGGGGTTGACTACACGAATCAGGATGACGGGCCGGAAGGGGCCCTCGGTAAATTTACGCTGGCTCCACAGATTCAACCGGCCGCAGAACATTTTTCCCGTCCCTCAATCCGCGCATTTCTGACCTATGCCGTTTGGTCGGGTGGATTCGAAGGCCTCGTTGCACCCATCGGATACGGAACCGACACCGCGGGCCTTTCGATCGGTGTTCAGATGGAAGCATGGTGGTAACCGTCCGGCGGGTCTCCACTTAAATTATGCACACGGTTGGGGTGAAGGTTCGCCGCAGTGGGGCGGACAGCGCGGGGCGGGCGGAATCATCACAACCTACGTCGTCTCCCTCGTTTTTCTAATCCTCCTCTATCCCCTCTGCCGCTGGTATCGCTCCTACAAACAAAATCACTCTGGCGGGTGGACCACTTTCATTTAATTAAAAGGCTCTTCGAATATTTTTATGGTGAGAGCGGTTTCCGAGGTTTGATGGCACCGCCATTGCATGCCCATAATGAGGCATGAATGAAACAGAAGAACATTATGCGAGATTGCTGGGGCTCGTTTCACCTTGGAAAGTGATGCGGGTGAAACTGAGCGTTGAGAAGATGCGAGTGGATATCTTTGTTGAATACGGCGAATTGACTGGAACCTGCCCAGAGTGTGGCGCGGCTTGTCGGGTGTACGACCGTTCTCCCGGGCGAGTGTGGAGGCATCTCGACACCATGCGGTTCGGAACATACCTGCATTGCGAACCTCCCCGAAGCGAATGTGCGGAGCATGGGATCAAAACCATGTCGATGCCTTGGGCGGGAAAACATTCCCGCTTTACCCAGCTCTTCGAAGCCTTCGCCATCAACGTGATGCTGGCGAGCCGGTCGACTCAGGAGGCCGGGAAGCTCTTGCGCCTAGAATGGCACCAGCTCCACGGCATCATGAAACGGGCGGTTGAACGGGGTTTGAAACGGCGTGGCAACGATGAAATCGCGTGGATCGGAATGGATGAAAAATCATTTAGGAAAGGTCATAACTATGTCTCGCTCATGAACGACTTGGAACACTCCCGTGTGCTTGATGTCGTGGAAGGGCGGGAGGGAAATGCTGCCGACAAGCTCATAGCCAAAGCCTTGGATGGCGGACAGCGTGAGATGGTCTGCGGCGTGGCCATCGACATGTCGGCCCCGTACATTGCGGCCATCCGTCGCCACCTGCCGCATGCGGACATTGTCCACGACAAGTTCCACATCGCCAAACACCTTAACGAAGCCGTTGACAAGACCCGCCGCAAGGAACATCGCAAGCTACTCAAGGATAAGGACGAGCGCCTCAAGGGCACCAAATATTCATGGCTCAAAGGGATGGAGCACTTAAGCGACGAATCGCTCGCGCAGGTCGAATCCCTAGCGAAGGCGGAACTTGATGTCGCCAAGGCGTGGTATATCAAGGAACTGTTTCGGCACTTTTGGACGCGGCGTGATGGCGCGTTTGCCCGCAGTTATTTCGAAAGGTGGTACCATGAGGCTTTTAAAACGGGGTTGCCTGAAATCCGAAAGGTTGCGCGAATGCTCAAGAAGCATCTCGAGAACATCCTGACCTACTTTGAATGCTATATCACTAACGCCGTGTCTGAAGGGCTCAACTCCAAGATTCAGACGATCAAGGCCAATGCCCGGGGATTTCGTAACTTTGAAAACTACCGTGTGAGTATCCTGTTCTTCTGTGGAAAATTGGAGCTCTCACCATAAAAATATTCGAAGAGCCCCGTTAGAGTCAGGGTTTCGTCTCCGTCAGCAGCGAAGTAGCCATGAGCAATCTGCGCATCACCGATTCCCGCAGTGGCATCCGCAAAGGCCGAACTGTCGTTGTACGGGTAAGCAT
>JAUXGY010000480.1 GCA_030621805.1 Kiritimatiellales bacterium
ATCGTCGGACTCGCCAAGCGCTACGAGGAGATCGTGTGGGATCATGAGCACAACGCGGGCAACTTGTTTCTGCCGCATCACTCCACAGGGCTCGGGGTGGTGACCCGCCTGCGCGACGAAGCCCACCGCTTTGCCATCACCTACCACCGCGAACTACGTCGCCAGCGCATCAAGGAATCGGTACTCGACGAGATCCCCGGCATTGGAAAAGCGAAGAAAAATCGGCTATTAAAACATTTTGGTTCCATCACCCGGTTGAGCAGAGCACCGATCGAACAGATTGCAGAAGCGCCGGGTATTGGAAAAAAGACGGCGGAACTCATCCGCCGCGAACTGGACAAAAAATAGCCCTAATTATTGCGAACCCTTTCAGCCGCTGGCAGGCACGGTCTCTTCCGCCAACCGTGCCCGCCCTACAAAAAAGGCGCCCCGCAAGGAGCGCCTTTTCTATTCAGCAGGAACGCGGATTTTACTTTCCGGCCATCATGGCTTCGATGTCGTCTTCGACGTTGCCGATGGGCTTGATGTCAAAGTTTTCGACCAGCACATTGACCACGTTCGGGGAGAGGAACGCAGGAAGGGTCGGGCCGAGGCGGATGCCTTTAACGCCGAGGAAGAGCAGGGCCAGCAGAACGATGACGGCTTTTTGCTCGTACCATGCGATGTCGTAGGAGATCGGCAGGTCGTTGATGTCGTCGAGTCCAAAGACTTCCTGGAGCTTCATGGCAATCACCACGAGCGAGTAGGAGTCGTTGCACTGTCCGGCATCGAGAACGCGCGGGATTCCGCCGATGTCGCCGAGGTCCAGCTTGTTGTAGCGATATTTCGCGCAACCGGCCGTCATGATCACGGTGTCTTTCGGAAGCTGCTCGGCCACTTCGGTAAAGTAGCCGCGGTTTTTTTGACGCCCGTCGCAACCGGCCATGACCACAAAGCGCTTGATGGCGCCGGTCTTGACGGCATCGACGACTTTGTCGGCGAGTTCGATCACTTGGTTATGGGCAAACCCACCAACGAGGGTTCCGGTTTCAATCTCGGTCGGGGCGTCGCAGGTTTTTGCGAGCTCGATGATTTGCGAGAAATCTTTCTTTCCTTCTGATCCGGTGGGGATGTGTGCAACACCCGGGTAACCCACCACGCTGGTGGTGAAGATGCGGTCTTTATAGGCATCCTTTACGGGCGTAATGCAGTTGGTGGTCATCAGGATCGGGCCGTTAAAGGTAGTGAATTCTTCACCTTGCTTCCACCAGGCGTTGCCATAGTTTCCGATAAAGTTATCGTACTTTTTGAAGGTGGGGTAGTAGTGCGCTGGCAGCATTTCGGAGTGGGTGTAAACATCTACGCCGGTGCCCTGCGTTTGCTCCAGCAGCATACCAAGATCCGTGAGGTCGTGACCGGAAATCAGAATGGCAGGCTTATCGCTTACGCCTAGTTTGACTTCAGTAATTTCGGGGTTTCCGAAGGTGTCGGTGTTGGCTTTGTCGAGCTGAGCCATGCCTTTAACACCGAATTCACCGGTTTTTAGGGTTAGGGCAACCAGCTCATCGACGGAAAGATCACGCGTGGTGGCGGCGAGGGCTTCCATCGCGAAGGCGTAGAGAGCGTCATCTTCCGAACCAATAATGGCGGCATTTTCGGTGTAGGCAGCCACACCTTTAAGTCCGTAGATG
>JAUXGY010000417.1 GCA_030621805.1 Kiritimatiellales bacterium
GGTTGGATGGTGAGTATTTTGGTGGTGGAGCCACTGAGGAAGAGGGTCTCGGAGAGAAGCACCTTTCCGTCGGCCGCTTTCACTTCGACGAGGTGCTTGCCGTTTTCGACGAGAAGCACATTTTTTGCTCCGTTATATTGGCTGGCCATACCCATTCTTAAGCCGTCCACATACAACGTAGCGCCTTCGGGGGCGCCACTCACACCGATCGCCGGGCGGCTGTCTTTTTGCTCGATTTTGGCGGCACCGGGATAACTGCAACCTTGAAGCAGAGCTGCGGATAGAATGATTAAACCTACGCATAAACGTTTCATGATTACTCCTTGGTCTCTGCCACAAACAGGTTTCCGAGATCGCTTTTGGCAAAGTCGCCTTCGAGAATTTTTGCAATGGAGCCTTCGTTGGATTCGCTGGTTCCAAACGTGGAGACCACCTCGATCTTCCCAACCTGGGTGGCCGGCAGTTCGATCCCGAACCCCGTCTGCTTGCTTTTCACCTGCTCGCCCCGATCCATCACCGCAAAGACCTCGCCGGCTTTAATGCCTTGGTGTGTGCCGCCGCTGATAAAGACCTGCTCCCCATCAACCTTGAGGATATCGGTTCGCCATTCGCGCTCTTCGAGTTTACGGATCAGCGTGTTGAGCACATCCGAAACCGCCGCATCGATCGCCTTGTCGTTGAGCGTTGCGTCATAGCTGGCCTTGCTTCCGTATCCAGCGATCTCGCCCGCTTCGATGGTGGCCGTTCCTGTCCCTTTGGCGGTAAAGAATACATGGCCGGTTTTTACATCCACCAGCCGCAGTTCAACGGAGGCCTCCGCCGTCTGCTTTTTCGTGGAGCTCATAAAGCCCTTCTTGCCCGTGGTGGAGTGGCCGAACTCGGTGAGCGATCCGAGGATCATTGTATCCACGCCCACCAGATCCAGTGCTTCGCCGGAGAGTTCCCCTTCGGCTTTCAGCTTATTAATGTCGGGGCGCTCAAAAACAAGGAATCGATCCGACTCCACCAGCCGCCCTGCGAGAATATCGGAAACCTGTTTGCCCAGCGGATCGTTTTCGTCGTCGCGCAATAGCGACCGGCCATAACGGGTTTCGTTGCTAAAGCGGCCAATGGCCACCTTGCGCTTGAACTTTGGCTTTTGGGGGAGGGCCTGTTGCTTCTGCGCCTCAAGCTGCGCTTCGCGCGACACCGACGACTCCACCACCTCGGGCTGTTTTTGAACGGTTGCACAGCCCGTGAGGAAGGCGAGGGGAATGACAATGCTGGGTAATAGCTTTTTCATAGGGGATCTCTCCTTTGTTGAGTGCAGTTTAGTGCTGGGCCGGATTGTTTCAATGGCAAAGATCTATTTTCTGGCGGGTCGAAATATGTTCCAATGCTTGGAGGAATTTGAGAGAAGTGAAGTGGATATGAGCGATACATTTGCAGAACGGTTAGAAAACGTAGAGCAGCGGATCGCCGCCGCATGCGAAAAGGCGGGGCGCTTGCGCGATAGCGTGCGTCTGCTGGCCGTATCCAAAACCCGCCCACCCGAAGCCGTCCGCGAAGCTGCGGCCTGTGGCCTGCGTTGGTTTGGTGAAAACCGGGTGCAGGAGGCACAGTCGAAAATTTCCATGTGCCCGAGCGGGCTCGAATGGCATCTTATTGGCCACCTCCAGACCAATAAGGCCAAAGTGGCGGCACAGTATTTTCAGATGGTGCATTCGGTCGATTCCCTCAAGCTGCTCCAGGCTCTCGAAGTCCATGCCGGAACCACGCTTCCTATCCTTCTGCAAGTGAACGTATCCGGCGAAGCCGCCAAGTTTGGTATGAAACCCGCTGAGGTCGCCACCGTGATCGAGGCCGCCAACCAGATGCAGAAGTGCGAGGTGCATGGCCTCATGACCCTCCCTCCGTTTTCGCCTGATCCGGAAAAAACGCGCAGCCATTTTGCCGCCCTCCGGCAACTGCGCGATGGTCTGCAGGAGGAAACCGGCACGCCGCTGCCCGAGCTCTCCATGGGCATGTCACACGACCTTGAAGTAGCGATCGAAGAGGGCAGCACCTGGGTGCGCATTGGTACGGATCTGTTTGGGAAAAGATAGGCACCAGAGACTTAACACTTAATCACCTAAATCTTAAAACGGGATTCGCGATGAAAATAACATTTATTGGTGCGGGCAATATGGCGGAGGCCATTTTTGCAGGGGTTGTGAATCAGCAGGTTGTTGCGGCTAGCGATATCTGCGTGACGGATATTTC
>JAUXGY010000452.1 GCA_030621805.1 Kiritimatiellales bacterium
AGGGGGATAGGAAAAGCATGGTGTTTCACGAAAGGTGCAAAAATAAAGGCCGGAACGTGTGTTCCGGCCTTCAAAGTTGGTAGCGGGGCTCGGATTTGAACCGAGGACCTTCAGGTTATGAGCCTGACGAGCTACCGGGCTGCTCTACCCCGCAGTCTTCTTGTGTGTGACAAGGCGAGTGAAGATAGCGGATTCGTGTTTTGTTGCAAGGGGTATTTTTGTTTTTTTTCGGGCGGGGGCGATTCCTATTATTTACCGCTTTTTCAGCTCATTTTGCTCGGATTTGACGAGGGTGTGGAACCTTGACGTTTGGGGTGGGGTCGGGTAGCTTCTGCGTTCGTTTTTTTTTAAGGAATTCAGCAAATGCCAGATATTCAAATTATGCCTTCGATCTTGGCGGCGGACTTTGGCCAGTTGGCCGAGGGGTGCCGACGTGCGGAAGCGGCAGGGGCGGATCAGATTCATGTGGATGTGATGGATGGGGTGTTTGTCCCGAATATCAGCTTTGGACCGGAGGCGGTTAAAGCGTCGGTTGCCGCGGTTTCTATTCCTCAGAATGTGCATTTGATGATTACGAAGCCGCAAAATTATATCCAGGCTTTTTCGGAGGCGGGATCGGATACCATTCAGATCCACGTGGAATCTCGGTGTGATGTTCAGGAGACGCTGGCGGTCATTCGTGCGTTGGGCAAGCGCCCGGCCATTACGATTAATCCTGAAACGCCGGTGGAGAGCATCTTTGAGTGTCTGGAAAATCGCTGGGTGGATGAGGTGTTGGTCATGTCGGTACATCCGGGTTTTGGTGGACAGAAATATCTGGCGGTTGCGGAGGAAAAAATCGCGGCGATCCGCCGGATGGCGGATTGGGTGGATATTGCGATTGATGGCGGCATTGACGATGTCACGGTTGTCCCGGCGGCGGCGGCGGGGGCTAATTTATTTGTGGCGGGTTCGTTTCTCTTTAAGCAGGATGACATGAAATCGGCCGTTTCTAATCTTCGAGCCACCGCGCAGGAACATTTTTGCAAGGCACTATGAACGATCTCTCTTTAGTACGTAATTTTTCGATTATCGCCCACATCGACCATGGCAAGTCGACCCTGGCCGACCGCATGATGGAGCTGACCCAGACGGTGGAGCAGCGCAAGATGAAGGAGCAGTTGCTCGATTCGATGGATCTTGAGCGCGAGCGCGGCATCACGATTAAGGCACATCCGGTGACGATGAAGTACACGGCGAAGAATGGGAAAACCTATACTTTTAATCTGATCGACACACCGGGCCATGTGGATTTTTCCTACGAGGTCTCGCGTAGTCTACAGGCTTGCGAAGGTGCGATTCTGGTGGTGGATGCATCGCAGGGCGTGGAGGCGCAGACGGTTTCGAATACCTATCTAGCAACTGATAACGGCCTGACGATCCTTCCGGTGCTCAATAAGGTTGAGATGCCGAACGCTGATATTGATGAGGTTTCTCAGCAGATTGAGGATATCCTTGCCATCGAGGCGACCGATGCCTTGCAGGTGAGTGCCAAGACGGGCTTGGGCATTGAGGCTGTGCTCGAAGCAGTTGTGGAACGTTTTCCCTCGCCGGAACCGGCGAAGGATAAATTCACCCGGGCGCTGGTTTTTGATTCTAAATACGACGCCTTCCGTGGCGTGGTGATCTATATGCGCATGTTTAGCGGAACGCTCAAGGCGGGCGACCGTGTGCAGGTGATGAGCACAGGTCAAAACTACGAGATCAAGGAAGTCGGCATTTTCACTCCCGAAATGAAAAAGAGCAAGCAGCTCGCCGAGGGTTCAGTGGGCTATGTGATTGCCAACATCAAGGATGCCTCCGAGATCCAGATTGGCGACACGCTTACGCTTTCGAAAACACCTGCCAAGGATGCGTTGCCGGGC
>JAUXGY010000340.1 GCA_030621805.1 Kiritimatiellales bacterium
TGAAGATCATTCAGGAACTCTCAACGTTGAATATGATTAAATGAAGACCCTCCTATCCATCCTAATCGTCGGACTCACCGCCGCGGGTACCTTTGCGGAATCCAGCGAGAGTGACGCCCAGTTTTTCCATCCGGCGGCGAGCTTCTACATTCAGGGCGATACCACCAGTGCCAGCAACCTTGTGGTACAGGGACTCGCTATCTATCCCGAGGATGGAAAGCTTAAACGCCTGAAGGAGCTTCTGGAAAAACAGCAGGAGCAAGATTCAAAAAACGAGAACGAAAACCAGCAGGAAAACCAAGAACAACCGCAAGACCCTGAGAAGCAGGAAGATCAGGAAAACCAGGAAGAAGAACCGCAAGAACCCGATCAACCGGAAACGGAGCCCGGCGAACAAGAACCGCAGGAGCAACAACCCGCCGAACCCGAAAGCGCGGAGCAGATGAGCGAGGATGAAGCCAAGCAATTACTCGATGCCATGCGGCAGGAGGAAAAGAACAAGCGCCTCCAGCTACACCCCGTGATGGGCGCACCGGTGAAGGTGGACAAGGATTGGTAGGAGTGGAACGGAACTTGAAACTGAAAACCCGAAACTGGAAATGGCTGCTTGCCGGGATAGCAAGCCTGTCTGCTGTCATAAATATCCATGCGGCGGAGGTGCGCATGAGCGTGGATCCTCCGTTGATCAGCCTGTTGGATCGCGCCGTGCTGAAAATTGAATTTATCGACACCAGCCCTTCCTCCATCGACATCCCCGAAATTGAGGGATTAAGTTTTAAACAACTGTCCGCACAGTCCCAGTACGTCTTGAGCGGAGGCGTATCATCAACCGTTACGCATCGCTATGTCATTACCCCGGCCAAGGTCGGTGACTTCACGATTGGACCCGTTACCTGCAAATACAAAGGCGGGGAACAGAAGCTAACCGCGCAGCTTCGCGTGATCAAAAAGGCCGATGACCAGGAAGCACAAAAGCTTTCCGAACTCATGTTCTCGCGGATTTCAAGCCCCCGAAAATCGCCGTTTGTACACGAACCATTTGAGTTGGAAATCAATGTCTTCATCCGCGATGGCATCCAGATTGATGGAAGGTTCAGCCTGCGAGGCGGGATCCCCGAAAGCGGGATGGAGGGCGAACTCGACTGGACCGTTTCCAGGCCGGCACGAACGGAGCTTGATGGAAAAATCTTCAATGTCTACACCTTGCGCACGACCGCAAAAACCCTGACCGCCGGAATCTTTGCATTCCAACCGCAACTCCAGGTCAATAAGGTGGTGCCCCGCCAAGAGCGGCGTTCCTATGGGTTTTCCGACCCCTTCTTCGGCGACCCTTTCGGGCGGCAGGAGGTGCGCCCCATCGTACTCGATTGCAACCGACTCAACATAGAGGTGCAGTCCATCCCGATGGAACGGCGTCCGGAAAGCTTTACCGGCGGCGTCGGCATTTTTGACTTCGCGGTCGAGGTGGGTCCAACGCAGGTGAAAGCGGGCGAACCCATCACGATAAAGATGCGGGTATCCGGGCAAGGCAACATTAACCAAATCACCCCACCTTCAGTGGAAGGCAGCCACGATCTCAAGCTCTACGAAGTGCGCATGCGCCCAACGAAAAACCGCAATGAAATTCTTTTCGAGCAGGTGGTGATTCCGAAATCAGACACCGTCACGCAGATTCCGGCCATTTCGTTCTCCTATTTCAATAGCAAAACCTCCGACTTCCGGACGCTGACCCAAGGCCCCTTCCCGGTCACCGTCGAAGCCATGCCGCAGCAGGCCGCGCAGCTGATCGCCACGGCTCCGAGTACCATCCAACAGGAAACTAAAATCCTCGGCCGCGATATTATCTACCTGAAACCCGCCCCGAAAAACTGGCAAGCCGCCCGCCGCACAACAGGGGTCCGAACCTCCCTCTTTTATTACGGACTCCTCGCCCTCCCGGCTCTCCTCCTGCTCATCGTTGCCGGCATCACTGCCAACCGCAACGCGCTGGCCAACGACGTCGCGCGCGCACGACGACAGAAAGCACCGAAGGCCGCACGTAAAAATCTCCAGCGTGCCGAACAAGCCATACGCAAGAAGGACGAGGCCGCATTCCATGAAGCGATGTGGGATACCCTGATTGAATATTTCGGACATCGCCTCAACCTTGCCCCCGGCGAAGTAACCCTGCAATCCGTACTCACCCGGATGCCTCGGGAGTCCGAAGCGCTCGAAGCACTCTTCAACACCATCGAGCAGCGACGCTATGGGCTCGGCGCAGGCACCCACTCGAAAGCCGAAATGAAAAGCCTACTCAAACAGCTCAACACCACACTCCGCAAATGCGAAAGGATTCGGCTATGACATTGTTCAAGGCATGTAGCTCCGCCTTTAGGCGGTCTTCTGGAACTGGCTTTGCATGCATACCGCCTAAAGGCGGAACGACATGCCTTTTCATCATGCTTGCTCTCATGGCTTTCATGCCCCTTGCCCGCGCGAACGATAAAACGTTCCTTCAAGCGCAGGCTGCGTACGACGAAGGGCACTTTGCCGAAGCCACCTTGCTCTATGAATCCCTGCTCGACCACGGAGTCGGCAACGTGGAGGTGCGCTATAATCTGGCCTCCGCCTATTTTAAAAATGCCCCGCTGCCGGAAGCCGTCTGGCACTATCGGGCGGCCTGGTATGCCGCGCCCCGCGACCCGGACATCCGCGCCAACATGCACTTTGCCCTCAATGCCGCCGGAGCCGCAGAGCCCGCACCCGATCCCCTCGAAAAAGTTCTCTCCCTGCTC
>JAUXGY010000359.1 GCA_030621805.1 Kiritimatiellales bacterium
GAACATATCGTTAGCCGGGTTTCCGGGATCGATATCGATTTGGCCCGCGACGATGTACGCGCCATGCCGCTCGACCACCTTGACCAGTTTTGGGCGGCTCATACCCGGCTTTCAGGAAATGCGATGCTGGCGGCTAATTAGGCGCGGTGGAAATAGTAGGTTTCACCGTCGCGCTCTTCCGCGCATAACCGGCCATCCGCCACTAGAGCGTCCAGAGTTTTGAGGATGGAATCGAGCGGTGCGTTGTAGTCTTTAGCCAGCTGGCCGGCTGTGGCCGGGTGGCGTTGGATCAATCCCAGCAAGGCTTCGGGAGTCACTTCCAGAGCGGGCGCGGACGGTTTCTTGAACGACGCCACCCCCTCTGCTTTCGGACCGAGGATCTTGGCGAGTTTGGCCAGTTGTTCTGGCGAGATCGCCTGCACGCCCGAATCCGCCGGGGGACGAACCGCCGTGTTGAGGTCGATCCGGTCGGGGTTGATGGTTTCAACAAGTGCTGCGATTTTTTCAACGTCGGAAGCTGCTGAATTCATCCCTTCGACGATGAATACCTCGACGGAGAGTTCTCCGGAAAATTCTTGCCGGAAAGCACGTTCCCCTTCGACCAATTGTTTAAACGTCACGCCCGGGGCAGGGCGGTGGATCTGCTGGAAGCTGGCCTCGTCCCATGCGCTGAGCGTCACCTTCACCTTATCAGCCAGCGCGGCACCTGCACGGACTTCCGGAAGGTGGAACAGGGTCCCGTTGGAAAGCAGCACCGAAGGAATATCTGTGTTGTTCTTGATCCAGCGAAGGACCTCGCCAAATCCCGTATGCAACGTCGGCTCGCCGGAGCCCGCCAGTGTGATGTGGTCGGCCTGTCCATCGAATTCGTTCCACTGAACCAGCTCCGCGAGCACCTCGGCCATCGGAACATATTCCGCCCGTTCGCTGAGTGCGCAGGCCGAGTCGCCCAGCTGGCAGAAGCGGCAGTTCATCGTGCAGGTTTTGAACGGGATCAAGTCCACGCCCAATGACCGCCCCAGCCGCCGCGAAGGAACCGGACCAAAGAGATATTTGTAGGAATTCGCCATGACGATAACCTGTCTATTTTCACTTGGAGGTTCAATCAAATAAGGCTCATACTCATTCACATGAAGATTTCAACTCTACTTGCTCTCGTCACACTTGTCGGCATCTCCGCCATGGGGCAGGAGGCCGCCAAGCTCTATCAGGCCAACTGCTCGCACTGCCATGGTAATAAACTCCAGGGAGGCAGCGCCCAAAGCCTGGGCGATGGGGTTTGGAAATTTGGAAACAGCGCCGGATATATTACCCGTAATATTAAGTTCGGTATCACCCATCTCGGCATGCCGGCTTATGAAGAAACCCTAAGTGAAAGGGAAATCAGGGTGCTCGCCAACTTTCTTCTCGATGCGGAGAAAAAGTCGGGAGCCACTCAAGCGGCTCTCCCCGAGTTTCTTCAGACGTTGGACTATGACATTAAAGTTGAAGTCTGGGCGGAGGGGCTCGACATTCCATGGGGGCTAACCTTTCTGGATGCGGAAACGGCATTAATCACCGAGCGTACGGGACAACTACGTGTGGTTGCAAAAGGCCATCTCTATTCAAAATCGGTCAACGGAACCCCCGAAGTGCTCGCCGAAGGGCAGGGTGGTTTACTCGATGTGGCCTTCGATCCCAACTATGCGGATGAAGGCAACCAGTGGGTCTATCTTTCCTATAGCCATGGGCTGGAACTCCAGCCCAACGGAAAGCGCGCCGGAGCTATGACGAAGCTGGTTCGTGGTCGAATCAATGGTAACGAGTGGGCCGATGAACAGGTGCTGTTCGAGGCTCCGCACGAAACCTACCGCACGACCCGCCACCACTATGGAACTCGGATCGTGTTTGGCCAAAAAGACGATCTCTACTTCAGCATTGGTGACCGCGGTACCGGAGCCCATGCGCAAGACCTCTCCAAACCCAACGGCAAGATCCACCGCATCCACCGCGACGGATCCATCCCGCGCGACAATCCCTTTCGGCACATCAAAACCGCGATGCCCTCCATCTTTTCCTATGGCCACCGCAACCCACAGGGCCTCGCGCTTCATCCAAAAACCGGACAGCTTTGGGCGGCCGAGCACGGCCCTCTCGGCGGCGACGAGCTCAACCTGATTTTCCCCTCCATCAACTATGGCTGGCCCCTCATCACCTACGGAAAAAACTATAACGGAACGTCCATCACCGAATTTGTCCGCAAGGAAGGCATGCAGCAACCGATCTGGTATTGGAAACCTTCAACAGCGGTTTGCGGGATCGATTTCTACCCCGGCGACCTCTTTCCAAAATGGAAGAATAAGCTACTTGTAGGATCGCTAAAATATGAAGACCTGCGGGTGCTTGATATTGAAAAAGATCGCGTCATGCATGAGGAAGTCATCCTCAAAAATGCTGGCCGCGTGCGGGATGTCGTCTGCGGTCCTGACGGCGCCATCTACGTGGTGCTCAACGATCCCTGCACCATTCTTCGGCTATCACCGATGATGAAAAAATAAACGTAAATTCCGGCCGGGAAGTATTCTTTATTTGATATAGAATACTATATAAAAGAGCCCTAAAAATGGCTATTTAGGGTG
>JAUXGY010000458.1 GCA_030621805.1 Kiritimatiellales bacterium
CCATCAAGCACCTAGAAATAGCTGAAGACCTAAAATTGCTTGGTGAGATCAATGGAACTGAATTTTCTATTCCCATACAGAAAATAAAACCCGAAGGATTCACTGAACTCCTAATTAAAATCCCTGGAAAATATATAAAGGGAACAACTGAACGCATCACAATATCTGGAGATCACATCTCCTGTGCCTACTGGTTCTATCAATAAAAAACCTTCCAGAGGAATAGGCCTTGTGGCTGGGCGGTTTGGACTTTGGCGGTGCTTATCGTGGTTGCGAGGATGTCGAACGCGAGGAGGCTCCAACGCTGGAGGATTAGGGTTCTTCCCCCAG
Organism: Kiritimatiellales bacterium; assembly: GCA_030621805.1. GTDB lineage: Bacteria > Verrucomicrobiota > Kiritimatiellia > Kiritimatiellales > Pontiellaceae > Pontiella. The sequence goes on from JAUXGY010000458.1 coordinate 331, forward strand.
TGATTCGATATCCGCAAGATCTTTGAGTCGGCCCGATGCCCGCTTGTTGGTAATGAAGTCATCGCGACTGAGGTATGCAACGGGCACATTGGCCCAGTTTCCCTTTTCGCGGTTTGTCCAGGCCGCCTCCCACTCCACCCCATCGATCGAGGTAATAAAGTCGATGCGAATGGGTGGAACCCCAAGTTGAATAATCCGGTCGCGCTGGGTGAAATCGTCTTCGGAAAGGTTGAGCGCCCCGAAGCCGAATTCCTTCAGAACAGACAGGACTTTCCGGGCGTTGTCCCGCTGGATGCCCAGATAAATATCGAGGTCTCCGGTGAAACGGGGGCAACCATGAAGCGCAAGTGCATAGCCGCCCACGATCAGGTAGTCAACCTCGTGCGCGTTTAACAACTCGAGCAACTCTTTGAAGTCGGGGTAGAGTTCCATGGTATTGCTCCCTGAGTTGATCCACGGCGGCAATGCGCTCCGTGGTTGTACGTGAGCACCAATATTCAACATCGCGTCTAGCGGCATCACGATCGTTCATTCGATGGATTGCAAGTACCTTTTCCATGGCACAAACATACTAAATGAGGCTGACTTCAACAAGTCGCGTAGTGGTTTAGTTCAACGTATCAATAAAACACCTTCCATAGGAAGAGGCCTTGTGGCTGGGCGGTTTGGACTTTGGCGGTGCGTTTGCCGTGATCGAGGATGTCGAGCGCGGCTTCGGGTTCGAGGCGACCCATCCCGACGTGGATCAGGAATCCGGCGAGACCGCGCACCATTTTATAGAGGAAGCCGTTACCTTGGACTTCCAGTGTAATGTCGGCCCCATGCTTGCGGACATGGAAGGAGTGAATTGTTCGAACCGTGCTCTTGATCGGTACCTTTCGGTTAGCGGCGAAGGGTGCAAAATCGTGTTCGCCGACCAGTAGTGCGGCGGCGGCACGCATCTTTTCAATATCCAGCGGACGGCCTTCCTGCAAACGGTAGAGCCGTTTGGTGGGCGGAACAATCAGGCCGTTATAGATAAAATAGCGATACTCCTTACCCACGGCACTAAAGCGGGCGTGAAAGTCGGGTGATACCTTTTCGAGGGTCAAAATCCGGATATCGCGGTTGAGCTGCGCATTGAGGCCGCGTTGGAAATAGTTGGGATTCTTGAGCGGTTCCTCCAGATCAAAATGGGCCACCTGCGCCCGGGCGTGCACCCCGGTGTCGGTGCGGCCGGAGGATTCTACGCGGACGTGTTTCGTGCTCGTCATCTCAGCGAGTAGCCGTTCGATTTCTCCCTGCACCGTGCAATGCCGGGGTTGCACCTGCCAACCGGAATAGTTCGTGCCGTCGTAGGCAATCTTCATTTTATAGCGCGTTGTCATGGGCGGAGAATCTACGGTAACGGATTAATTCAAGCAACGGATATTCACACTGCGGTATTTGTTTCCTGCCCGACCCAGTCGAGAAAACCGAGATTGCCGTCGGCAATGGGCAGGCAGACGATACAGGGGCAGTCGTAGGTATGTAGCTGCTTGATACGGTCGATGAGTTCGGCTTTCCGGGC
>JAUXGY010000481.1 GCA_030621805.1 Kiritimatiellales bacterium
TGCGCGAGTGAGTTCCCCGCACCCGCAATGCCCATCAAAATAAACAGCCCTGTAATAATGAATCGTCGCATGGCCTACTCCTTATGTGATGAGGTTGCTCACTTCTGCATGACAACAACCAGTAATGTGATTTGTGCGAGTATGGCGATTCCGTTGGTCAGCCACATGGCAATGTGCTTGAACCGGAGGCCATAAAGGGTCCAAAAACAAAAGATAACCAACCATCCGAACAGGAATGGAGCCGACAGGGAGGTTGGATTCTCAGTCTGAATTTCCGCATGGATTTGCAGGACGATTGTTGCGGAGGCAAGGAGCCCAATAAAAATGCCGGTGCGCTCGAAATAGCGGGCGGGGATTTTGGATAAAGTCATATTTGCTTCTTGGGCTTGCGCCGGAAACCGTTGCGGATGGCGAGCTCCCAGACCACCCAGAGGGCTTCGTAGACAATGTTACCGCTCATCTTCGAGGTGCCCTCGTGGCGATCCTCAAAGACAATGGGGACTTCTCCGATGCGGAACCCTTTCATCCACGCCTTGTGTGTCATTTCAATCTGAAAGCCGTAGCCGTTGGCCTTGACGATATCGAAGTTGTAGGCTTCGAGCACCTCGCGGCGGAAGCATTTGAACCCGCCGGTGGGATCGGTGAAGGGCATGCCGGTGATGAGCTGAACATAGATGCCCGCTCCGCGGCTGAGCATCAGGCGCGACAGCGGCCAGTTCATGATGCGGATGCCGCCAACATAGCGCGAGCCCAGCACAAGATCGGAGCCGGCCATAACCTTGTCGCGAAAGTTGGGAATTTCGTTGGGGTCGTGCGAAAAGTCGCAGTCCATCTCCATCACAAATTGGTAGTCGCGTTCGAGTGCCCATTTGAAGCCGGCGATGTAGGCGCGGCCGAGGCCGTCTTTCGAGGTGCGGTGTAGCACGTGGACGCGCTCATGTTTTTCCACCAATGCATCGGCCAGTTTGCCGGTGCCATCCGGCGAGTTATCGTCCACAAAAAGCATATCCGCGTGGGGAGAAGCATCCAGAACCGCCGCCGCGATTTGGTTAATGTTTTCTTTTTCGTTGTAGGTCGGGATGATGACCAAAGTGTCGATATCGCTCATAGTGCGGGGAATGTATCTATAAACCGTTGGGTAGATCAAGCAATCGTGTTCCTTTGGATGAAATAATTACCAGCGAGACTGCGGGAACCCCGGCCTTGGGGAAGGCGTTGGTGGCGGCTTTGGAGTAGATCGCCATCTGTTTGCGGTAGGTATGGGCAACGGATGCGTTGTCGGCCTCGGTAAACTTGTAGTCGAAAAGGGAAATATTGCCATCGCTTCCATGGCAGAGCAGGTCGATGGTGCCATCGATCAGTAGGTCGCCATCGTGCAATACGAAGGGTAGCTCCGGACGGATCATCTGCATGTCGTTGGTTAGGCTGCGCATCAATTCGCGGGTTTGTTCGATTCGATTTTCTAGAGCGGTGGCCTCGGGTTTGCTGATGCCAAGCTCGTTACGAAAACGTTCCAGCCAGTCGCCAACCGATCCGGCCCATTCATTGAGTGCAAGCTGTTCGAGCACCGCATGGCCGAGCGATCCTAGTGCTGACGCATTCTTGACCGAAGTTTTTGTCCGCAGAATTTTCGGTTCACTTTCTTTCGCTAGACGGGTG
>JAUXGY010000165.1 GCA_030621805.1 Kiritimatiellales bacterium
AAGATGGTATTCGTCGATATCGCTGTAGAGGTCTCCATCGGCGTCGAGATAACCGCCGCCGATGCCGTTGTTCGGATCGAGGCCGTTGGCGGTTTCCCACGCGTCGGGCAGTCCATCCATATCCAGATCATCGGCGGGCTGTACATAGCTGTGCAGGTATTCGGAGCCGATGATCTCGGGGGTCGTTTGCCCGGGGCGGGTCCACCAGAGTGTAAGATGATCCTCGCCGCTGTTTTCCTTGAGCAGCAACTCAATATAGCACGTCTGGTTGCTGGAGAGCTCGAGCGTGACATGCTGGGCATGTTTGCTGGCGATATCGCGGTAAGCGGTCCAATGGTCGAGGGCGAGCACCTTGCTACGACCATAGGGGCTGGCCGTATCCGACAGCCAGAGCTCAGCGCTGTTGTCAGCACTCAGCGAGAAGGTATAGGTGCCGGTGGTCGGCGCGGTGAGCGTTCCGCGCATCCGGAGACCGAAGAGCTCGCCGTTGTCGAGCATACTAGAAGGTTCGTATTCCGCCTGCGTGAGCCACGCGGTTTCATCGGGGATTCCCCCAAAGTTCTCGGCATAGACCAGCCGTTGAATGGTGCCGCCGGAAATTGCGTTCCAACGCTCGGCCATGAGCTGACCCGGAAGACCTCCTTCCTGCCACATGGGAATAATCGGAGAGGTGTTGTGGATATTGAGTTCATCCCCGTCGGAGAGGCCATCGTGATCACTATCGGACAACGCTGGATTCATACCTGCGGTAACTTCTACACCATCTTCGATGCCATCGGCATCGGAATCGGGGTTGAGCGGGTCGGTGCCGTATTGATTGATTTCAGCGCCGTCGGTAAGGCCATCGGCGTCGGAATCGGGGTTGAGCGGATCCGACGGCGTTTCATATTCAATGATGGAGGCGGCGGTATGGGTGACAGCGGCATCGCTCCATTTAAAGAGCCAGGTACAGTAGGCATAGGGTTCGTTGGTGCTCAGGTAGGCGGAAGCGCCCCAGCGAGTATAGTCGAGCGCTTCGCCGGTGATCCATTCCCACTCCGTTGGATCCGATGCATTGCGGCGCGCGCCCATCCAGGGTTGCGCCGATTTAATCGGGTTCGAACCAAGGGCGGCCACCATCGTGTTGTGTTCGGCCTCGGAGGTGATTACCGACAGATAGCCACCAGCGGCTTCGGCAGCGACTTTGGCGTCGGGCCAGCTCAAGAGCTCTTCATTCAGTACATAGTTGCGATGAAGCACTTCGGCACCATCGGAGAGGCCATCCGCATCGCTGTCGGGGTTGAGCGGGTCGGTACCTAACATGATTTCCTGCGGTTCGCTGAGTCCGTCGCCATCGGAATCAGGCGTTGCCGGGTTGAGGCCGAGAGCCACTTCATCGCCATCGGAAAGTCCGTCGCCATCCGAGTCGGTTAAGCGCGGGTTGGAGCCGTATTGATGGACTTCTGTGCCATCTAAGACGCCGTCGGCATCGGAATCGGGATTGAGTGGATCAAGCGGAGCATATTCAATGAGAGAGCCCGCGGTGCGCGTCTCGCTCGCATCCGTCCATTTAAAGCGCCAGTTGCAATAGGCATACGGCTCGTTAGTGCTCATATAGAAGGAACTGCCCCAGCGGCTGTAGTCAAGCGCTTCACCAGTAATCCACTCCCACATCGTTAACTCAGATGCGTTACGACGAGCGCCCACCCACGGCTCGGCCGCTTTAATCCGGCTGGAACCCACGATAGCAACGAGTGCGTTGTGTTCGGTTTCGGAGGTGATCACCGCCAGATAGCCGCCAGCGGCTTCGGCGGCCGCTTTGGCGTCGAGCCAACTGAGCTTCTGGGTGTTAAGTTCATAATCGCGCCAGGCAATCACCTCAGCATCACTCAGGCCATCAAAGTCGGAGTCAGCGTTAAGCGGATCCGTTCCCGTCTCCATCGCCTCTACATAGTCACTTAGACCATCGGCATCGGTATCTGGATTGCTATCGAGCGTACCCAATTGAAGCTCCTGATCCGCATCGAGCCCTTCGGCATCATCATCGATGTACAAACTTGCCGCCCAAACCGTGAACGCACTCGAACCCGCCTGAGCATCAATAAGAACGCGCGTGGCCGTTGGATAGTCGGTCAGCGGAACGCAATAGCGGCGCAACACCTGCTCCTCATCATCCTGCGTGAGATCCCCAAAAAGATTAGTGGCCACGAGCGTGCCGTCAGCCGCAGCTAGATCCACATAAACCTCGCTGTTCGAGACATCCTGATACAGCAGGTCCAACATGAGGTTGTGGGTCAGCTGTGTGCGATCAAGATCGATGTAGAGCGTGCCCTGCGTCTGTTCTGCAACGATCCAGCACTCGCCGTTGGACCATGCCCCGCCACTCTTGCCCGCACCCAGCCACCAGTCCGGGCCGGTGTAGGTGTATTCATCGCCAGTCGTAAAATCGGGATTGCCCCACAAGATGACTGCCCGGCTCAGCGGGTTAGCGTCTGCATCATCCATAAAGCCATCCGCATCCGTATCGCCTACCCAGGGATCGGTCCAGAGCAGGGACTCTGTTACATTGGTCAGCGCGTCCGAATCAAAATTTTGCAACGCGTCAGTGGCATTGGTGGGGTTGAGCTGGAAAAAATTCTCATACAGATCACTCATGCCATCATTATCCGTATCGACCGCAAAGGCGAAACCGATGCCCGCAACCAGGGCGATGATAAATGTGGACTGGAAGAACTTTGTTTTAAGCAGGGCGATCTTTGACATATAACTTCTCCTGTTTAGGTTTCCCTCCAACTCGCCACTCACCATAAGTTGCGATAGTTTTTGGTGTTATTTATCCGGTGACACTATTCGAACCGGCCAGAAGCGTCTATGCACCTACGTATAATAATAATGGCAGAGTTTGTACAAAACTTCCTTGTTTAGACAAGATACGAAAATACTAAACGGGGACTTTTAAGTTTATTTTAGTAAATATTACTATAAATTATTAAAGTTTACATTATGATTGTTTTCTCACCTTTCAAGCCGTTGCCGCCCTCTTCGTTCTTTCTGCGGAATACAAGGCGGCCCAACGCCCCGTTCGCAGGGTTCATATAAGCTATTCACACCTGTATGTTGGCGCGCGTTTAGTAGTAAAACTGGTCATTTTCATAAAAAACCACAATATGTTGTGGTAATCCCTTGACGAAGGAGGCTGGGGTTGCCTATCTTCTTCCTCGACCAAAATGGTCGGATGAGCCAATTTTATTCATAACGAAGGGGGAAGGATATGTCTGGGGAAAGTGGGCGGATGAATGCCGCATTTGATGGGTTCAAAAAACGTTCAGGACTCGTTGTTCCGTTCAGTTGGCAGAAAATCGAATTAGCGATCGACCGGGCAATTGACGAGGTCTCGCGCAAGCATTCCGTCGCCAAGAACGAGGGTCTTGCCTCCAAGGTGGCGGGTCAGGTTCTCCAGCAACTCTCCAACCCGCAAAGCGAGTTTTTTGTCCGCCCCGATGAAAACGGCAAACGCACCCCGCAGATTGAAGATGTGCAGGATCTGGTTGAAATCCTGCTGGCTGAAAACGGTGAAACCCTTACCGTAGCCGCCTACAAGCGCTACCGCAAACAGCGAGAAATGGCCCGCCGTAATATCCGCGTCCGAGGAGATAATACCCCCGGCAAAATGGATGTAACCGACGCTAGTCTGCTGCTTGTTGAATCCTCCTCCAACAATGTCAACCTCCCGTGGGATCGTAACCGTATCGTCAAGCAGATCATCGACAAGACCGACCTCTCCGTCGAGTTGGCCATCAACGTAGCCAAGAGCGTCGAAAACCGGATCATCGCCAGCGACATGACCATCATCAACACCCCGCTCATTCGCGAACTGGTCAACAATGAACTAATGGAGCGCGGCTTCTCCCACCAGTTGCGCGACCTCTCGCTGTACCGCATCTCGAAGGATTTTCTTGAAAGTCTGATGTTCACCAAGTCGACTGAAAACTCGAACATCGTGAACAACAACCCCGAGGCGGTCAACATGGGGATTGCCGAGCTCGTCCTCAAGCAGTGGGCGCTCGACACGATCTTTAGCCCGGAAGTAAAGCGCGCACACGACACTGGAGCAGTCCATGTGCATGACCTCGGCTATCCGACCCGCGTCTACTGCTCTTCGCACTCGATCGAGTATGTCAAGAAATACGGACTGACCGGCCTCATCAACCTCAACACTGAGTCGAAGCCCGCGCGTTCGGCCTCGGTGCTGACCGGCCACCTCAACACCTTCCTCGCCTCAATGCAGGCCAACTATGCCGGTGCTCTCGGTATCGCCTATATCAATATTCTCTACGCCCCGCTCCTCGTGGGCATGGATGCAAAGGAGCTTAAGCAGGTTGCACAGGAACTGATCTTTAACGGATCCCAAAATGCGTTCTCACGCGGAGGGCAGACGCTGTTCCTCGACTTTAACATCCATACCGGCGTCCCGAGCTATCTCAAGAAGGTTCCGGCGATCGGCCCGGGCGGCCACTACCAGTTGCGCCTCAAGGATGCAAGTATCGTGGAACTCGAAGAAATACTGCGCGACGAGCTCGACGGAAGCGGATACCGCATGATGGATCTTTACTACAACGATCCCACCGAGGGGAAACGCCTCGTCCTGCGCGAGCTTCCCGACGAAGCCGAAGGCATGATCTTTGATCCCGCGACCACCACCAACCTTGAAGAGCGCGGCGAAAGCATTGTGACATACAATGACTACACGCAGGAATCGCAGGACTTCTGCCGCGCCCTGCTTCAGGTCTTTGGCGAGGGCGATGCCAACGGGCGCATCTTCGAATTCCCGAAGTGCGACTTTCATGTGTCGGATGAAACCTTCGAGGATCCCTCGCAGTTTGCGATCTATCAGGAGGCCTGCGAGCTCGCCAGCAAGAACGGTTCGACCTACTTCATCTTCGATCGCGACGAGGTGACCCTCTCCGCCTGTTGCCGCTTGCGCACGACGATCTCCGACAACCGGATGCTCCAGCACCCCGAGTGCATGCGCTTCTGCGGGTTCCAGAACGTCACCATCAATATTCCACAGGCCTCGTACCGCGCGGCCCGCACGGGCGGTGATATCCTTAAAAACTTCTATAACGAACTCGACCGCACC
>JAUXGY010000258.1 GCA_030621805.1 Kiritimatiellales bacterium
GCCCGCTTCTTTTTGTAGCGGCTGATCATCATGTCGATCGTGACGTAGATCAGCGCGGTGGTGGCAAAGTAGCCGAGAAAGCGCTGCGGGTGCCAGATGGGATGAATATCATCGGTCTGGAACCAAGGCAGGAAGCCGACGATCATGACGAACATGGTGACGTAGCCTACGACGAGCAGCAGGTGTTTTTGCCAGGCACTGCGGTCTTCACAATCCTTCCAGCGCTTCTGTGTGGCAAAGTTGACGGGCAGTTCCATGATCTGGCTGATATAGGTTTTCAGCGGAATCTTTTTTAGGTCGTCGCCCATCACATGCCGGACCATGCGCACTACATTTGACAGCAGGAAGATGGCCAGCGTTGCGCCCATGATGTCGTCAAAGGTCTTGATGGTATGCACCGGTGCAAAGGCGTTGATTTGCACGCCGCCTTCTGCGGTGAGCTCGGTGGGCATGGAGCTGTGACCGGTGGCCAGCATGAAAGCGAAGCCGAGCACGACGAGCAACCCGACGAAGAACACGGCACCGAATTCCCACGCCTTAGAGGAATACATCTTGAAGGAGAGTCCCGTCCAGTCGTAGAGCGAGGTGAGATAGCGGCGCGCGGCCATGACGGATTCGCCGGGTTCAGCATTTTGCGGGCAGGCGTCGGAGCAGTCGCCGCAGTAGTAGCAGAGCCACGGTTCGGGGGATTGCATGAGTTTGTCCTTCAATCCCAGTTGGAGGTTGCGGACGACGGTGCGCGGAAAGCTGATGCCGTCTTCCGACAGCGGGCACGTTGCGGTGCAGGTGCCGCAGTGGTAACATTTGTCGAGATCGCCCGATCCCAACTTTCGCGCCTTTGCGGCAATATTTGGATCTACCTTGCTGGCCATAACTTATTTCTCCTCAGATTCTGCAGGATCGTCGTTTTCCGACTTGTCTTTCCATTCATATTTAAAGTAGCCGTCCACGTCCGCCCGGCCGACTTCCTCGACTTCGCCATAGCGGCGCATGCCGAAAAGCCAAACGGTGACTTCCGAGGTGGGATGGCCGAGGATTTCGGCCAGCTCGGGGATGGTGCGGTGCTCTTCGCGCAGGGCGGCCGCAATGTGGTCCTTCATGATAAATTCGTCTTGCGCAATTTCGAGCATGCTGCGGGGAGGGGTTAGTGTCGTACTCATACGGTGGTCTCCAATTCCTTGATACTTGCGTCAATCATCGCCTTGATCTGGTCGTCGCGATAGCCTTCGATCTCGATGGCGTCGTGTGGGCAGACCGGCACGCAGCCGCCTTCGCCCTTGCACATGGCCTCGATCACAAAAGCGATCTCCTTTTCGCCGACGCTTATTTTTTCGATCGCGCCGTAGGGGCAGGCCTTGAGGCACTCGTCGCACCAGATGCAGGCATCGGTGTCGACAATCGCCACCAGCGGTTCGAGGTCGACATAGCCCTTCTTCAGCAGGCCGCCCGTTTTCGCCACGGCGGCGAGCGCAGAGGCCACGCTTTCGGACAGCATCTTCGGTCCCTGCGCGGCGCCGGCAATGAATACGCCGTCGATCACGGTTTCCACCGGGCGAAGCTTAAGGTGGATTTCGTTATAGAATCCGTCCTTGCTTTCCGGAATCTTGAACACCGAGTTCAGGCTGTCGTTTTCACGCGGCTCCATGCCGGTGGCGAGCACAACCAGATCGGTTCCAATTTCCAGCTCGTCGCCGTCGGCCAGCAGATCCTTGACGGTAACAGACAAGCGGCCATCGGCCTGTGCGACCGTCGGCGGCTCCGCCGGATCCCAGCGCAGGAAGAGCGCCCCGTTGGCGCGGGCCTTTTCGTAGACCATTTCCAGCGCACCGTAAGTACGGACATCGCGGTAGAGATGGTATTGGCTGATGGACGGGTCGAGTTCGTTGAGCAGGTTGGCCGTGTGGGTGGTGGCCGTGCAGCAGTAGCGCGAGCAATAGGTGTTCGGCTCCGTGCAGCTTTCGCTTTTGGTCTGCCGGCTGCCGACGCAGTAGATGAACGAGACGCTGCGAACCGGTTTCCCATTGTGCTGCAACGTGCCGGTGGCATCGGTGAGCATCTGGCGGAAGTCCGCCAACGGCACAACACCCGGTGCGCCCCATCCATATTCGCCTTCGGAAGGTTCGTAGGGCGTAAAGCCAGTGGAGACGATGATGGCTCCCACATTGAGGGAAACCTCTTCACCATTCGACAAGCGAACGGATACGTTGAAGTCGCCAATGTTGCCGCTCTTGCCAATCACTTCGGCGCTGGTGTGGAGCATAATATTTTCGTGCGCTTGAATGCGCTTGAGCAACTTGGCCACCACTTCGGTTCCCTGTTGGTCTTCTGGCCCCATGCGTCCGGCCTTCAAAGCCCATCCACCGGGTTCCGCCTCTTTCTCGACGAGGAAGACACCCAGCCCCATGTCGGCCAAGTTGATGGCGGCGCGCATGCCTGCCACACCGGCGCCGATCACGAGGGCGCGCGGCTTGGTGTCGATGCGGATGGCGTTGAGCGGCACAGTCAGCGCGCATTTGGCAATGCCGGCCCGCAGAATGTTGATGCCCTTTGCCGTGGCGCCGGCTTTATCGTTGCCATGAACCCAGGAGCACTGCTCTCGCAGGTTGACGTGGATATACTGGTATTGGTTGAGGTCAGCGCGCTCTGCCATGCTGCGGAAGGTAAACATGTGCAGCTTCGGCGAGCAGGAGGCAATGACCAAACCGTCGAGGTTTTCGGCTTTGATTTCGTCGATAATCTCCTGTTGCGCTGCATCTGAGCAGGCAAAGACGTGGGTGCGGGAAACCGCCACGTTGGGGTCGTTCTTCACCGCCTCCGCAACTTCCTCCACATTCACATAGTCGGAAATATTTCCACCGCAGTGGCAGACATAGACGCCGATTCGTCGTAGTTTCTGAGCCATTAGTCGTTCCTCGTTTGTTCAAGATAGGCCGATGCCTGGGCCGCCGCCGCACCGGCGTGCAGCACGGTGTCGGGAATGTCGCGCACACCAATAATGGCGCCCGCCGCGAAGAGTCCGTCGACGGTAGTCCGCCCGGGTTCGCTGATGGGGTCGACTTCACGGATATAGTCGAATTCGTTGCTTCCGAGTTCGCCTTTATAAAGGTTGAAGGCTGAAGTGTTGGGCAGGAAGCCGACGGTGAGGACGACGAGGTCGTGCTCGGCCTTCTTCAGGCCGCCGTCGCCATCCATGTCCTCATAGTAAACTTCCATGTTGCCGTCTTCGGTGGGGTCAATCTTGGCGGCCTTGCCCTTTACGAAATCGACGCCCATAGACTTGGACTGTTCATAGAATTCGTCGTAGCCCTTGCCGAAGGCGCGGATATCGATGTAGTAGCAGGTAATGTCGGCGAGCGGTAGCGCGCCCATGGCAAGCTGCGCCTGTTTGGCAGCATACATGCAGCCAATCCGGCAACAGAGCGGATTGCAGACCGTGTGGTCGCGCGATCCGCTGCAGAGCACGAAGGCAATGTTTTCCGGTTCTTTGCCGTCTGACGGTCGCAACACGCTGTTGTATGGGCGGGTCGGCGCGAGCAGGCGGTCCATCTGCGGACCGTCCACCACGTCGGGCAGATTGGCGTAGTTCAGCGGAGCCTTCGCGGCGGGGTCGAGCACCTCGAAGCCGGTGGAAAGCACCACCGAACCTACGGTGAGGTTCTTGGGATATTCTTTTAAGGTAAAGTCGATGCATCCGGGTACGGGGCAGACGTTGGCACATTCCATACATTGGGAACATTCGCCGCAGTTCATGCAGCGGTGCGCCTC
>JAUXGY010000378.1 GCA_030621805.1 Kiritimatiellales bacterium
TGTTGCTAATACTCCCCAGGGCGCAGAAGGTTCCAGCGGCTCTGAAGAAAACAAGAGAGGCCGAAAAGGCCGGGGTCGGTCTGAATATTGAATATTTTTGCAATGAAGAGTGAAGCTTCCCTTTCTACAATCAGTGCCTCATTCATCGCCATTCAAGACACCTTCGACCGCATCGAGAAACTTGAACATTTCGGGTGCGGTGCCGATGGTGATGCGTAGATAGTCCTTTGTGCGCTCGTCGTTTCCGAAGTGGCGCACGAGGATGTTCTTTTTGCGTAGCTGCTCGAACAAAGCGGGGACGCGGAGACCCAACGGCTTCACCCACAGGAAATTGGTCTGCGAATTGCAGACCGAAAAACCCAGATCGGTTAGTTTCTCCGTCACCAGCTTGCGCGTTTCGACAATAGCCTGCACGTTGGCCTTCATGGTGTCCTGATCGAGGATCGCCACGCGGGCGATCTCCTGCGTGAGATAGTTCACGTTGTAGGAATCCTTAATCTTATGCAGCGCTCCGATCAATTCAGAATTTCCAACGCAATAACCCAGCCGAATGCCCGCCAAGGAATAGGACTTCGACAACGTTCGCGCCACCAGCACATGGTCGTTTTCCAGCGCTAAATCCATACAGTTTTCATCAGAAAAATCCGCATAAGCTTCGTCGATCAGCACGACCCCGCCAAAGCCATTCGCAAAGGACTCCACCTTTTTCTTGAAATAGTTCAAACTCGTCGGCGCGTTTGGGTTGGTTAGAAAAAATAGCGACGCCGCATAGTCCTCCGGCATTTGCCAACCAAACCCCGTGTCCAGTTCCACCGGCTTTTTCTCCACATCCTCGATCTCGGTGAGAATCGGATAAAGCGAATAGGATGGTTCAAAGTAGCCCACCGAACCTTCCCTCTCCACAAATGCCCGTATGCACAGCGCCAGCACCTCGTCCGACCCATTGCCCACAAACACATTCTCTACTGCGCACCCATGTAGCTCGGCAATCACCTTACGTAGCTCAAGGCAGACCGGGTCGGGATAGCGCGACAAGGCCGAGATATCGACCATCGACAAAATATCCTGCACATCCGCCGAGGGCAGATACGGATTCTCGTTTGTATTCAGTTTAACGATGCCATCCTCTTTAGGCTGTTCCCCGGGCACATAGCCCGACATGGCCTGCACTGACTTTCTAATCAAATTATTCATTGTTTTTTTCCTTAAATCAAAGGATTCACGGCCACCACGCCGCCATAATCCTGCCCCGTATTTAAATCTTCCGTCCAAAGCTCTTTTGCGCCCGACAGCTGCGCGGCGGCAATGATATTGGCGTCGTAAAAGGAAGTTCCATATTTATGATGAACCTCCATGGCCTTCCGCAACAACCCACATGTGTTTTCGATAATCCGCCGCTGCATGTAATGCTCCACCACCTCCCGATAAAAGGCGCGGTCGCCGCCTTTTCGGATCATGGTCACATAGAACTCCTGAAGCACCTGAATGCTTAGGGCAATCGGTCGTTGCTTTTCCCACAGTTCATCCAGACGGTGTTTGGCCGCCATATGCTTTTCAGGGTTGCTTCCATCAAAAGAGTACACAAGAATGTTTGTATCAACGAAAATATCAACGTTCATGCATTTCATCCCGCGTGAAGGTTTTCCCGCCATCTCCATAATCGGGAGCCTCCTCCATCGCCTTCATGATAAAAGCCTTGGCCTCCTCATAGCGAACATCTTTCCGTGTAGCCCTTTTCACTGCTTGGGTAATCCAAGCCGAAACCGACATCTCTTCCTCAACGGCAATATGCTTCACATCTTTAAGTAACTGCTCATCCATCCGTAATGTAATGTTTTTGGTCATACAAACCTCCTGCACACAAATTGTATTGCACACTTTGAGTGCAGTGTAAAGAGCAAGCCCTTCTCACTCAAATCGAATGGTTGCGGAGCGGGCGTGACCATCGAGGGTTTCAACGCGCCCAAAGGCTTCGACCACCGGAAGAACATCTTTCAGGTCTTCTTTCGTGAACTGGATCAAACTCATTCGGCGACGAAAATCTTCCACCGTCAGTCCCGAGAAATAGGCAGCCGTCCCACCCGTCGGCAAAACATGGCTTGGCCCTGCCGCAAAATCACCGACCGACTCCGGCGTCCATTCGCCAATAAACAGCGCGCCGGCATTCTCCACTTTGTCGATCCATTTTTCCGGGCTGCTAACAATCAGTTCCATGTGTTCCGGCGCAAACAGGTTGCAGAGCTTCATGCCCTCGACCATGTTTTTCACAACAACAAGTAACATCCCCTTCTCCAGCACCTGAACAACCGGTTCCGCCCGCGATAGCGTTTCGGCCTGTGTGAGCACCTCGGCACGGATGGCTTCCGCCTGTTTTTGCGATGTCGTCACGAGCAGGGCCTTTTCCGAGCCCGTTCCGTGTTCTGCCTGCGAAAGAAGGTCGGCGGCAACGTGCGCCGGGTTGGCCGATGAATCGCACAGCACCGCGATCTCGCTTGGTCCCGCCACCATGTCGAGCGCAACATCGCC